>CAJWSH010000027.1 GCA_913046255.1 uncultured Dehalococcoidales bacterium | reverse complement strand
TGGGAGGTGCTGCCTACAGCGCCTGGGTCTTCTGGCGCCGCCGGGCTATGCCCCACCGGGTGGTCTCAAACATACTGATTTTGGTGGGGGCAATGCTGCCGGCAATGGGTGGCACTCTGTCCCGGTTCGATGTGTCATCGGCTGCGGCTCACGGCCTCCTTATATTATTGGGGGTTACAATCATCTTTATCGGTTTCCTGCGGGGGCGGGAGGTATTTGGGTTTTATCGCTTTCCTTTTATTCACGGATTGAGGAAAGTACCCGACGTGGATATGGGAAAAGATTACTTTTAGGCAGCCAAGACAAGGTTCCGAAGTAAGCACCATACTTAAACGTGGCGGGTGATGAGGTTGCGGTTAAAGTAATTGCTGTGGAGAGAAAGGACAAAACGTAACGCCGAAGATAGTATCGGGGCGAGTGGTAAAAAGACAGAAATGACTGAAGGCGTGCGTTCTGGTTGACTTTGTAGCAAAAAGGAGGTTGCCCCAATGGAAAATGCTGGTTATCTGTTTGCTGCCTATGCCATAGTCTGGGTGGTACTTTTTGGCTATATTTTTATTCTCTTCCGAAGACAAAAGAAGTTACGCCGGGAGATTGATTTATTAAAAGAAGTAATTCACAAGAAAACAACAAAAACAGGATGATTTCATTATAAGGAAACGAAGGAGTTTTGCTAATAGCTATGGATTAACTATCGAAGTGGATGAGCTAAAAGTAGTAGTTTGTCCTTTCCCTCCATCTGTTTAATTGCGATTGCTTGAAGAGATAACCGGTTATGAGACCGAAAATCAGACCACCAAGGTGGGCCTGCCATGCGACGAAAGGTAGCAGTGAGAGTAAGAAAAAACCACCGATGACGGCCACCCATATGGGAAGGGGGACCGGTATCGGGAATATAAAAACCCTGAGGTCGGGCCTTATTATTGAGAGTGCTCCCCCTAAAGCAAAAACAGCTCCGGACGCACCAACAGCTAGAGCCAGTGAGTCTGGATTAAGTAGTGTTCCCAGTAGTACGAAAAAAATACTGCCTAGTATGCCGCCGCCGAAATAAGTAATTAAGAACTTCTTTGAGCCAAGCAGTCGGTAGAGGTACGAGCCAAAGAAGTATAGGGTAAACATATTGGCGAAGATGTGGAAAAATCCGTCGTGGAGAAACATGCTGGTGACTATACCCCAGGGATATTTTAAAAAGACTTCATACGGTGACCACAAGCCCAGTTCAATGATAATGTTCCGGGATATAATGGTAGCTATAAAGAGTAGCAGATTAACGCCGATTATAACAAAAATCGGATTCACTCCACCCTCTCGGTAGCTTTGGTAGCTCATCAATTTCCTCTTTGAGTATTAATGCCGATCTTTATCTTTTATGGAAGCATCATAGCAGTTAACCCTTGGCTATAGCAAGGGGGGCTTTAGTTGCGCCACTTTCGTCTTGTTGCTACAATTAGAGCAAAGAATTTAATACACACAATTATTACCATGCTACCAGATATTTGCCGATACAAGAAGATGCTCAGTACGTTGTGGTGGCGCTTGCTACTTCACTAAAAGGTGTTATAAATACGAGCACCCATAGGGAAATGAGAGGAATGATATAATACGCCATTATAATGGAAGACGGGTTTCAGCCATTTGAAATCTTAGAAACAGCTGATCCTGCTAATGAAAGCTCTGGCTGGACACGTATTGCAGTTAGTGCCGATGAAATAGCAATGATCATGAGAAGACTTAATCTAAGTGTAAACTATCAAAATGTTAACAAATTCGGAATATTTCAAATGTGTGATTAATTTGAGGAAGTCAAATGATAGCTAAGTATAACCCACGGGAAATAGAAAAGAAGTGGCAAAAGAAGTGGGTTGAGGATAGGCTATACGAGGTCAGTGAGAATAGTACAAAACCCAAGTGGTATGCTCTAACCATGTTCCCCTATACCTCAGGTGACCTCCATATTGGGCACTGGTATGCTATGGCACCGTCCGATGTCCACGCCCGCTTTAAGCGAATGCAGGGTTATAATGTGCTCCACCCGATGGGCTTTGACGCCTTTGGCCTGCCGGCCGAGAATGCGGCTATAAAGCGCGGTATTCACCCGTATAAATGGACGAGCCGGAACATAGACAATATGCGCCGCCAACTAAAGAGTATGGGTACTATCTATGACTGGAACCGTGAGGTTATTACCTGCCAACCTGAATATTACAAGTGGACACAGTGGTTTTTTTTAAAGTTATATGAGGCTAAGCTGGCTTATCGGGCTAAGGCGCCAGTCAACTGGTGTTCCAATTGCCAGACGGTGCTAGCCAATGAGCAGGTGGTAGAAGGCTACTGCGAACGCTGTCAGGCAGCGGTAATTCGCCGGGATCTGGAGCAGTGGTTCTTTCGCATTACTAAATATGCTGACGAGCTTATTGAGCATAACGATATTAACTGGCCGGAGCAGATTAAGGCAATGCAGAGGAATTGGGTGGGTAGGAGCTATGGTACCGAGATTTCTTTTGCCCTTGACCACTCAGGAGTAGATGAAAGGGACATTCGTGTTTTTACTACCCGTCCCGATACTATCTTTGGCGTTACGTTTCTGGTGCTGGCTCCGGAGCATCCATTGGTAGATAAGCTCACTTTGCCGGAGAAAAAAGCTCAAGTAGAGCAATATATCGCCAAATCTAGAAAACAGACTGAAATTGAACGGCTCTCAATCGAAAGAGAAAAAGATGGGCTCTTCATCGGGGCTTATGTAAAAAACAGACTTAATGGAGAGCAGGTGCCCATCTGGATTGCCGATTATGTTCTAGCCGGCTACGGGACAGGGGCAGTGATGGCGGTGCCGGCTCATGATGAGCGTGACTTTATCTTTGCTAGGAAATACAATCTGCCCATCAGAGTGGTGATAGCGCCACCAGAATGGCAGGAGGAACAGCTGGATGCGGCATATACCGAAATGGGTACCATGGTCAACTCAAGGCAGTTTGATAGATTGTCTAGCGAGGTTGGTATGGAGGCGGTCTCTCAGTTTCTGGAGAGTAAGGGTTGGGGAGGACGAACTGTAAGCTATAAGCTCCGCGACTGGCTTATCTCTCGCCAGCGGTATTGGGGAGTACCGATACCGATAGTCTATTGCCCTAGTTGCGGCATTATCCCTGTTGTGGAAAAAGACTTGCCAGTACTGCTGCCTCCCGACGCTGAGTTTCGACCTACTGGTGAATCACCCCTGAAATATAATGAGCAGTTTGTAAACACTCCCTGTCCTAAGTGTGGTACTCCAGCCAGACGGGAGACCGATACCATGGATACCTTTATGTGCTCTTCGTGGTATTTCCTACGCTATATCAGTCCTGAGTGTGATACTGCAGCGTTTGATGACAGTAAGTTGAAATACTGGATGCCGGTAGACCTTTACACTGGTGGTGCCGAGCATGCCGTTATGCATCTGCTTTATGCTCGCTTCTTTGCCAAGGCGATTCGGGATATGGGGCTTATTGATTTTAGTGAACCTTTCAGTCGTTTGTTTAACCAGGGGATTATCATTGCCCAAAAACAGAAGATGAGTAAATCGCGGGGCAATGTCATTACTCCTGACGAGTATGTTTCTGAGCTGGGCGCCGATACTATTCGTGCCTATCTTATGTTTATCGGTCCCTGGGAGCAGGGTGGTGAATGGGATGATAGCGGGCTCTCTGGTGTGAGCCGTTGGCTTAACCGACTGTGGAAGCTGGCGCTAGCCGTATACAGTCGAGGAATGACAGGTACTGCTTCAAAGGCTCTTAAAGGAGAAGAAGCCGCTAAAGAATTAAAGCGGATTACTCATCAGACCATCAGGAAGGTTACTGGAGATTTAGATAAGATGCGCTTTAATACCATGCTGGCAGCACTTATGGCACTTACCAATTATTTGATGAAAGAAAATGAGAAGAGCAAAGTTACTGATGAAGCTCTGAAAGAGTCTGTGGACAGCCTGCTGCTGATGCTGGCGCCGACTGCTCCCCATCTAGCCGAAGAACTGTGGCAGCAGACAGGGCATAGCTATAGCATTCATAATGAGAGCTGGCCATCATGGGATGAAGCGTTGGCTAAAGACGAAGAAATTATCTTAGTAATTCAGGTAAATGGCAAACTGTGTGACCGCATTGCTGTGCCGGCGTCCATTACTGAAGATGGGGCCAGAAAGCTTGCGTTGGAAAGGCCACGGATAAAAGCTTATACTGATGGCAAGGAGATTGCCAAGATAATCTGTGTTCCGGGCAGACTTGTTAATCTGGTGGTTAAGTGAGACAAAGCAGGTCGTTTACCAAGAGTAGTTTGATGGGGTGAGTGTTAAAAGAGAGAATTAAAGAGAAGCGAAGCCTCTCGTATATAACCTTTACCTCTCTCACTTATAAGGGAGAGTGGTAAAGAGGATTGGCTCTAAACAAATACTTAAAAGAGTGAGATTGATAAGCAATCTCACGAATTAGGAAGGGAAAGTCAGTATGAAAATTGCCTTTATCGGCGGCGGCAATATGGGAGAGGTAATAACCTCAGCTATTTTAAGGCAAGATTTAAGCACTCCCAGGGCTGTCTCGATTAGCGATGTGGATCAGACTCGCCGCCAGTACCTCACTGAAACGTATGGCGTTTATGCTACCGGTAGTAACCTTGAGGCTTTGGATAGAGGTGACGTCATTATACTGGCTATCAAGCCGCAACATCTAGTTGAGGTGATGGCCGAGCTTAGTGGCCAGCTCAAGCCATCGCAATTAATGCTGTCTATTGTCGCCGGGGCAAGAATTCAAACTCTGCAAAACAAGCTAAAGCATCACTCTATTGTCCGGGTGATGCCCAACACCCCAGCCCAGATTAGCCAGGGTATAACTGTCTGGACAGCTACTGCTGAAGTAAGTGAAAAGCAGAAGGTCTGGGCCAGCTCCATCCTAAGGACTATGGGCAAGGAGATTTATGTTACTGATGAGAAGTATCTTGATATGGCTACTGCGGTAAGCGGTAGTGGCCCAGCTTATGTTTTCTTTTTTATGGAATCGCTGACCCAGGCGGCGGTGGCTATCGGTCTGCCTCAGGATATAGCCCGAGAACTGGTTTTTCAGACAGTACTGGGTTCAGCCAACTTTGCTCAGAGCTCGACTGATGAACTTAATGAGCTCCGCAGAATGGTTACTTCACCCGGTGGCACCACCGCTGAGGCAATTAAAATATTTGAGCAAGGACAATTTGGTGAACTGGTCAGGCAGGCAGTGATTGCTGCCTATAACAGGGCCAGAGGGTTGGGGGATTAGTAAATACCATGAGGATAGATATTCTTTCTTCGGTGGTCTGTGCTATAATGCGATGCTTGGGGTTAGAAGGGGATTAAATTGTGAATTGGCTTGATATAATTATCTTGATAAGTCTGGTTGTTTCCGTCTTTGCTGGGCTGAGGCGGGGGCTGGTAAAGTCTGTTTTATCGCTGGCTGGTCTCATAATTGGAGTAGTCTTGGCCGGGCATTTATATAAATCTGTGTCCGGGATACTTGCTTTTATCTCTAATGAGGATGCAGCTAATATCGTCGCCTTTATCCTGATACTGGTGCTGGTCATGGTGGCAGCATTTTTCTTTGCTCGCCTGCTCAAGTCTGCCATAAAAGTAGTAATGCTGAACTGGGTTGACCGTGTCGGTGGCACAGTCTTTGGCTTGCTAGTGGGCGCTATACTCTGGGGTGCCATTTTAGCTGCCTGGGTAAGATTCTTCGGCTCTGGGCTGGTTACTGAGTCACTGCTGGCATCGGTGCTACTGGATATATTTCCACTGGTTCTGGGGTTACTGCCCGGAGAGTTTGATTCTATCCGTAACTTTTTCCAGTGACGAGCGAAGATATTCCCAAACTGACACCACCAAGGCTACTGCTAGCAAAAATTTGCTGATAGTGCCTTTCGAGTTGTGTGCTATCAGATAGCCTTTGGGGTTTCATCTGGGTGTAAATTTTTCCACTTTTCCAATAACTGCTCGTGTGTTTCCTCATGCTCCGGATCGGGGATGCAGCAGTCTACCGGACATATTTCAACACACTGCTTTGATTCATGGCTGCCAATACACTCAGTGCATTTATCAGTATCAACTACATAGATTATCTCCCCTTCACTGATTGCCTCATTAGGACAATCTGGTTCGCAGGCGCCACAACTGATACACTCATCTGTAATTTTATATGCCATAAAGACTATTTCCTCCTAATATTCTTTCTCAAGAGAAGTTTGATATAAACGAGATTTTCTGATTTTGGTCACTTTACATTTTACTGGTACCTTCCTTCTTACTTAGAGCTTGGATCACATGTTTGGGGACTAGATCATCAATGTCACCGCCCAGTCTGGCCACCTCCTTTAGCAAGCTGGAGCTAAGGAATTGGTATTTTGGCTTCGCAATTAGACAGATCAGTTCTAGTTCGGGATTTAATTTTCGGTTCATCATCGCCATGTCAAACTCCCGTTCAAAATCAGCACTCACTCTCAAGCCCCTTACCATAACCTGTGCCTTTACCTTCTTGGCAAAGTTCACAGCGAGGCCATTGAAGGGTTGTACTTTGACATTAGACAGGTGAGCTACTGCCTGCCGGGCCATCTCTACCCTTTCCTTTATGGTGAATAACAGGTGTTTATACGGGGTATCATAAACACCAATAATAAGCTTACTAAAAAGCCTGCTCGCTCTTTGGGCAACGTCAATATGCCCGTTGGTTATAGGGTCAAAACTGCCAGGATAAATGGCAGTGATCAAAGCTTAACCTCCTTGCCGTATAAAGCGATGATACTATCACCGTGGCGGTGCTCTTTAATGAGCTCTAGTGCGGCGTAACTTGAGTTTAGTGGTCGTTGGGGCGAATGGGTCACTACTAAAATAGTCTCTTCCCCAATCAGTCTAGAATCTGCCAGCTTCAGGATAATTTTATCTATAGTTGGATTAGAATAGGGTGGGTCCATTAGTATAATATGGTACTCCTTTAAAAGAAAGGAAATTGCCTTAGCTACACTACAACAATAAACACGAGCCTTGTCTCCAAACCTTGACTTTTTCAGGTTTTCCCTGATTATATCACAACACTGCGGCTCATGTTCAACAAAGTCAACCCAATTGGCACCACGGCTTAGAGCTTCAATACCCAGAGCGCCACTGCCAGAGAACAGGTCAAGCACCCGACTCCAGTCGCTGGCACGAGCCTCTAGAATTGAAAAAATTGCCCCTCTCACCAACTCCGTCGCCGGACGGGTTCTGATCCTTTTGGGAGTCTTAAGAATACAGCCTTTGGCTCTACCAGCAATAACTCGCATCTAAAAATATGCCAATATAAAATCAGGGCTTGCCTCTTGAAGCTCCAATCAAGATGAACTCACGATTTCGCAATACTAACTTTGACATTAACCTTATCTTACTCACTTTAAAAACATGGTACACAGCTCTTGACTCATCAAGCCACTTAAATATCTTTGGTAAGCCTATTCTACGATTGGAGTATTATCAATTGTGTATTTAACTAGCCATTTATAGAGGCCCAAAATAGGAGAATACCATAGAAATAGTAAAAGTCGCAATGGTGGGCGGTACTGGGCTTGAACCAGTGACACCCTGATTAAAAGTAAGATGCACGACGTCCCACCCGGTCTCTCCAGATAGCATTTAGTACTCTTTAATTTGGTATCTAGACGAGGTCCGTACCTGATAGTATTGTCTATTGTTGTTTGGTGCTAAACAGTTTGTCGGCAAAATATCGGCAGAAACGGTCCGTTTTTCCAAGTCTAATATAAAAACTGGATTTTTCAGAAGGAGTTAAGCTCATAATGTATCAAAATAGTAAGGTAAAGTAAGGTTCTCGCAGTTTTTCTACTAGTCCCACTACGCACGCTGTAGCGTTCAGAACAGTATCGTTCAGGATTATTTCAGGCTGGCGCCGCAGTCAGGGCAGAACTTTGAAGGCTGCTCCAAGCGGTGGCCGCATTGGCGACAGAACCTGGGTACCTGGTGGCTGTGCTCTAGATTACGCCGCCGTTCAGCCCGTGTTATCTGTGATGGCCTTTTTATCCAGAAGTAGGCGGTAATAAAGACAGCAAGAACAGCGATGATAATACCAGTTATCAGTAGAGGGTTGGTGTCGCCGGTGGAATAGCTTATTTCGAATGTAAGCAAGGAGTCATCATCAAGATTAGCGAATTGGTAGGAGAAGAAATCGTATCCTTGGTCGCTGTGCGACACTCCGGCAGGCGCGACCTTAAAGTTGCTTGCACCACTGGGGGCTTGGACATAGGCGACGAGGTCGGAGATAGGGAAAAGCCAGCGGCCCTGGTAGGAGATGGCCTTGTTCTTCTCCCCAAGGATGATGCTGGGATCGTAGTACTCAACACGAAAAGTATCGCTGGTCACCTCGTACCAGATGACATCCCAGCCGGGTATGCCTGAAGCCTCGCGGTCGGGTGGGCCACCGGTGTAGATCCCATGGGCGTCCTTGGAACCTGCCGAGTACATAATAGACTCCACAGGCACCAGGAAACGTACCTCAGCCGGCAGCTCAGCGCCGACTATCTGACCCTCCAGCATCACTAGTAGCAAGGGGCTGCCGATTTGATAGGGGTCATCGTATTCGGCATAGATCCAGAGCTGCACATTCTCAAAACCAGTGACCGTATTTTCCAGCCCGGCCTCATCCTGGGCCATCACCGCCACCGGCTCGGTAAGCAACAAGGCTGCCGCAATTAGGGAAAACAGGAATCGGAAAGCGTTTTCCATTTTGCCAGCGAATATCATAGTGTTTATATAATTATACTCAATTATGGCGCAAAACTTCAATCAATGCTCTGTGATTAACAAAGAATAATTGTATCACTGCCTTTAGTCAACAGGTCTGATAAACAACCGAGAAAGTGCAACCAAATACCTTGGCAAAGGTGCGGTCCAAGGCTGATATTAAGGCGGAAACGTGAAAATATTCAAAGACGCCAATCGTTTGAGCATAGCGATAGAGTGCCCCGGTTTATGATCAGCATATTGAGCTAACAATGATTTAGCGAGCTTCGGTGAAGGTGAATTCGTACCCAGGTATTTCCTGAATTTGAAAAGAAGGTTTCTTGTGTTTCCGAGATCTCTGGCGGAACGTAGTCTTAAGACTAGCTCGCTATTATAGTGACTGAAGACTTCTTCGTTAGATTTTTGTTTCAGCATCAGCCGCCGCCTCACATCAGGCCCTAATAGACTTTCTAACAAGTATAATAGCAGCTGGATGTCATTATGTGAACTGCTGACATGTGGGCGGTACTGGACTTGAACCAGTGACCTCTTGCGTGTGAAGCAAGCGCTCTAACCACTGAGCTAACCGCCCAAGAGTAAGGCTATTTTAGCTAACGAAGCGATCTTTGTAAAGAAGTACCTCTTAATCTTTAGCGGAATTTGTGCTATCTTTTTATTGCTAGACGAATAGTTTATGTGCATTAATTTTTTGTTGACAGTTGGGCTAGGGTATTCTATTATAGCCTTAGTAGATAGATGGCTTGTCAGCGGCTATCTGTGCTATTTGTCACCAGAGTGCCAGTTTTACACTGCTGGTGAAGGTTATTTTTTAATTAATAAGGTTGAAGATTGACTGAAGAAGAACAAAGACTCCAAAAAGTCTCTCCAAAACGCAGACGCTTCGATTTAAGGGGAGTTTCACTCGTTATTATAACAGTACTGGTTATCACTCTTTTCACTGGTGGTATGGCTTATAGTGTGCAAAGCTTGGTAACTGAGGCAAAAGAAGGGGTTTTAGTGGATGGAGTGAGGGAGTTCAGGATATCGGTGCAGCAATGGTATTATGAGCCGGCAATCATTAGGGTAAACCCTGGGGATACAATCAGGTTTGTCGTTAGTAGTCAAGACATTCGGCACGGATTCTCTCAAAATGAATTGGGTATTAATCTAACTGTGTCCCCTAGAAAAGCTGTTATACACGCAGTAGTGGTACCATCAGATATGGCTGAGGGCACCTATACATTGTACTGCAGCGTATTTTGCGGTATGGGGCATCCCTATTTGAGGGGGAAAATGATTGTCGGTGCTCCTACCATGTTCCTTGGTGTCAGAATGGAGAAGGTTTTACCCTATTTTGCCACCTCGGTCATGGCCGGCGTGTTCGCTGTTTTTATCGCTAAGGGTAGGCGCAGAGTCAGATGAAGTGGACCCAG
>CAJWSH010000026.1 GCA_913046255.1 uncultured Dehalococcoidales bacterium | reverse complement strand
TGATTATACAGCTACTTTAGGTGATCTGGCAGGGGAATTTGAGGGTATCGGAGCTGAGGTAGCAATGAAAGATGGGCAAATGACGGTGACGGCTCCCATAGTCGGTTCGCCAGCAGCTGAAGCGGGTATCAGAGCTGGTGATGTCATCTTGGAGGTTGATGACCAGCCTACTTCAGAGATGAGTCTTGTAGAGGCAGTGTTTAATGTCCGCGGACCAGAGGGAACCTCAGTTAGGCTGCTGGTAATTCATCCTGATGAGACTGAGCCCGTTGAAATTGAGGTAATAAGAGGCGAGATTGAGCTAGCTAGTGTTAGTTTTCAGATGGTCGATGACATTGCTCATATTCGTATCAGCCAGTTTGGGGAAAAAACCGATGAAGAACTTGAGTCTGTACTGGCGACTGTAACTGCAGAGGCGGCTACTGGTATCATTCTCGATGTGCGTCACAACCCAGGTGGTTTGCTGGATACAGTGGTTAATATTATCAGCCGTTTTTTGGAAAAGGGTGTTATTCTCATCATCAGGGATAATGAGGGAAACGAGAAAATCATTGAAGTAAATCATCAGGAATTAACAACTGAATTGCCCATGGTAGTTCTGGTCGATGCCGCTAGTGCCAGTGGCAGTGAGGTACTGGCTGGCGCTCTTCAAGATCATTCTCGTGCTATCATTGCTGGGAGTACCACCTTTGGCAAGGGCAGTGTTAATATCTTAGATGAGCTTGGGAATGGTTTCGGGCTATATATTACTACCGCTCGTTGGCTGACCCCTGATGGTCATCTTATAGAGGGGGAGGGGATAACCCCGGATTATCCGCTTGAGTTTAGCGGAGATGATGCCGTTCAGTGGGCAATAGATTATCTGCATAGCAATCAGTGATAGTAAGCCGATACTCGAGCTAAGACTAAAAGAGTACTAAAGCACTTGTCATGTCAAAGATAATTAATAGTGATAAAATACTTGCAATGCCAGAATATAATGTGTATAATACGTATAAGTAATTTTAAGGAGGTTAGTATAGATGAAGATTGTGAATCTGTGTGGGTCGGATAGTTGTTGTCCCGTGGTGAAAATAACTGATGAGCAGGTGGAAATAGGGGAAGAGGACAACACCTGTGTCTTGAAGAAAGACGAGTGGGAAGTCTTAAAGAAAAAGATACTAGACAAAGAGATATAACCGGTATTTTATTAGCAATATGACATGGGAAACGAGGCAGGATAAGAAATCCTGCCTCGTCTATTTTAGCTAGGTTGCCTTTACTATTTATGGATCAAGTGGGTATTAATTATATAACTGGTAGAGTTCATTAGTGGTTCAATGATTTGTGTAGCCCCCTGTCTACGAAGTCTTGTCAACTTATCGATACCGTTGATGAATATGAGATTGCCTTTCTCTTACCTTTAACAGCATAATAGCCAAATATCAGGGTAAGCCTAACGCTATTATCCTCTCTTCTCATTATCAAGATGTCCAAACTTCACTTTATTTATCTATACCCATCTTTATCTATAACTCTCGACGTTATAAGGCAACATCAGTTATTGATAAAAACCGATATTCAATGGTGAAGTTTCAAAAAGCTGAGCTGATTAGACTGTATGTGATTTGACCACTTTGATCTTTATAGCTATAATTCTCTGGGCATAATCTGGACAGAAGTTAATCTTTGAGATAAAACAATGGATGCACTAGAGCAACTTGTAGAATTAAGAGTAAGGGCGCTTGGTGAGCTGGCTAATATAGACGACGTCAGAAAACTGGAATTCTGGCGTATCTGCTATTTAGGAAAGAAGAGCCAACTGAGTGTGGCTTTACGGAGTCTGGGTGAACTACCTTTGGATGATAGGAAAAATGTTGGCGCTGGTACTAACAGGCTCAGAGTTGAACTGGAAAGCAGTCTGGAGCAAAAGAAACAGGCTTTGCACGAAGCGAAGCTTCTATCATTCATCCAAAATGACGATCTTGATGTTTCCTTGCCTGGTTATCCCTTTCCTGTAGGTCGTTTACATCCCGTTACCCAGATAATCTATGAAATAAATGATATTTTTACCTCTATGGGCTTTCAGGTGGTAGAGGGGCCAGAGGTGGAATGGGACTACTATAATTTTGAAGCCCTAAACATTCCTAAAGAACATCCGGCTCGTGATAGTATGGCCACGCTCTGGATAGACCGTGAAAAAGATAGCGTTCAGAGGCAGATGCTGTTGCGTACTCATACCTCGCCGATGCAGATTCGGTTTATGGAGAGAGTAAAACCGCCACTTAGAATTGTTGTGCCTGGTAAGGTATATCGCTATGAGGCGACTGATGCCACACATATATCAATGTTCCATCAGATCGAAGGCTTGGCAGTGGATAGAGGTATCAACATGGCTGATCTTAAAGGAACACTTTACGAATTCGCCCGCCGTTTCTTTGGTGAGAATAGGAAAGTGCGCTTTCGCTGTGACTATTTTCCTTTTGTTGAGCCTGGAGTTGAAATGGCTATTGACTGTGCTGTCTGCAAAGGTAAAGGTTGTCGTCTGTGCGGCTCAAGCGGCTGGATTGAAATACTAGGTGCCGGTATGGTCCACCCTGAAGTGCTTAAGCGGGTAGATATTGACCCTGAGATCTATACTGGCTTTGCCTTTGGTATGGGTATTGAGCGTATCCCAATGCTTCGCTATGGGATTAGTGATATTCGTCTATTTTACGGAAGCGACCTCAGATTCTTAAGGCAGTTTTAATATGATGGTTCTAGATTTTTGAAGCATCCAAAAGAGCAAATACTAGGGAAGAGGCGAAGAGATGTAGCCTTGCTTATACAAACTATTCCCTATTCTTTATTAATAGAGCGGGATAAAGCTTACCTGTTACACAAAATTTCGGCAGATGGGTGGCGCTAGATAAAGCCAGTGAGATAAAATAAAAAAACTACCGACCCGTTAGCGTACTAAGATGATCATGTGTGAGAGAGATGAAAGTTTCACTTAAGTGGCTCAAAGAATATATCGCTATTAACTTACCATTGGCCGAGCTGGCTGAACGACTAGCGATGGTAGGCATTGAAGTAAAGGGAATGGAGATAGTCGGCGACAAGTGGGAGAATATTCTTGTCAGCGAAATAACTGCCATTGATTCCCATCCTGATGCTGACCGCCTCCGTCTGGTTACCGTAGAACTAGGTGCCGAGCAGTCGACAGTTGTCTGCGGAGCACCCAATCTTAGACTTGGAGACAAGGTGGCCTTTGCCCGTATCGGCGCCAAACTTATTGATGGCCACAGTGGTAAAAAAAGCATCCTGAAACCAGCTAAGATTCGTGGTGTCGTCTCCAATGGTATGGTCTTATCGGAAAAGGAATTGGGCATCTCTGATAGTCACGAAGGTATCATAGTCTTACCTCCTGAGGCACCAGTGGGCGTACCGTTGGTCGAGTGCTTGGGGGATACTGTTTTTGATCTGGATATAACGCCCAATCGCCCTGACTTACTCTCAGTAATCGGTGTTGCTAGGGAAATAGCGGCCCTCATTGGCGAGAAGGAGTCCATTTTTGAAGCTGACTATGAAACAAAAGGGGTGCCAATAGAGGAACAAGTATCGGTAGAAATTATTGCTCAAGACTTGTGCAAAAGGTACTCGGCAACTTTGATTTATGGGATACAGATAGCTGAGTCACCTGGATGGCTTAAATCAAAACTGCTAGCCTCAGGTGTGCGTTCCATAAATAATGTTGTGGATATTACCAATTATGTTATGTTGGAATACGGGCAGCCACTACACGCCTTTGATTTTGAAAAACTGGACGACAATAAGAAAATTATTGTACGGCGGGCAGACGATGGTGAAGCTATGGTCTCCCTAGATGGTGTAGAGCGGATTCTTAAAGGAGATATGCTAGTTATTTCCGATGAGAAGCGAGCGCTAGCCATTGCTGGCGTTATGGGTGGTGTCAGTACTGAGATAGGCAATGAAACCACTTCAATCCTTTTGGAATCAGCCAGTTTTGCTCCGGCCAGCATTCACAATACCAGCAGCAACCTGCACCTGACAAGTGAATCCAGTATGCGTTTTGAGAGAGGTATTCGTCCAGATTTAACCTTGTTAGCGCTTAAGCGAGCAACGCAGTTGATTTTGCTCTTAGCCGGCGGTGAAGCAGCTAAAGGAATTATTGACAAATACCCAGGTAAAGAAGCGCTGAAACCTATCACCATGTCAACTGAACGGGTAGAACGTCTCTTAGGTATTGAGTTAAGCTCAAAACAGATAGTATCTACACTCACTTCGTTGGGCTTTAGCTGTCAGCCAGTCGCTTCCACTTCAGAATTTCTGGTTACTGCCCCTTATTGGCGGAGTGATATATATCTTGAAGTTGATTTAATAGAAGAGATTGCTCGCATTGTCGGCTATGACAAGATTCCGATGACCATGCTCAGTTGTCCATTGCCCAGGCAAGACCCTGAACCCAGCATCAATCTTAAAAAGAAAATAGGCCAAAGCCTTGTTGGTTATGGGTTTCAGGAGATAATAACCTATTCTCTGACTAGCCGAGAAATGCTAGAAAGGGTGCTGCTCGAGTTTGAGACCCTTAAAGACAGGCCGCTGCGAGTGACTAATCCGATGACGGCAGACCAGGAGTATCTACGCACCAATCTCAGGCCTAATCTTCTGGCAGCTTTGGCAGCTAACAGACGGTATGAAGATGGGCCTATTCAGCTTTTTGAGCTAGGTCGGGTGTATCTGCCTCGTAATAACGAGTTACCTGATGAACCGGAGATGCTTTGCGGTCTTTTAAGTAGTATCGGGCTAAAAAAATCATGGGCTGGCGGAGATAGGCCATTTGGTTTCTTTGATGCTAAAGGGGTGGTGGAGAGTTTGCTTACTCGTTTGAATATTATTGCCAGTTTTGAGGAGGCTAGCGATAATGGTTTACGCCCTGGTGCGCAAGCTGAAGTAATAGTCGCCGCTGATAAATTGGGGATTGTTGGCGAGTTACACCCTAAAGTGGCTGAAGCCTTTGAAATTTTGGGGACAGTCTATCTTTTTGAACTTAACCTAACGGCACTCCTGCCTTATACTATTGGTCACAAAGTTTTTCAGCCAATACAGCGCTTTCCAGCGGTGGTCAGGGATATTGCACTGGTGGTTGACAGTGGGCTAAGTCATCGGCGGGTGATGAATATTATCAATGGTTTCTCCTTGGTGCAAAAAGTGGCTTTATTTGATATCTATGCTGGCAAGCAGCTACCAGCTGGCAAAAAATCCCTCGCCTACAGGCTGACCTTTCAATCTCCAACGCACACCTTAACCGATGAAGAAACTAGTATTGTTCAGCAGCAAATTTTGGATAAACTGTCAAGTGAACTAGGAGCCAGTCTACGGAGCTGATGTTACCTTGAGTCATTTCTACTCTTGCTTAATATCGTACATTTGACTGGATTATGTAGCCTTATACGTAAAAGTGATGCCTGAGGATAGCAAGCTTCTGAGAAAAATTATCTCTAGGTCTTCCTGCTTTCTTAAATGGAAGGCGAGATGAATTTAAATAAAAAGGGGAGAGAAGGATGGTTTAGAGGGTGAGATAAATGAATTATTGCCTAATAAACTTTTTGAGCTTTTGAACTGTTTCCCTAAGTGGCACCAATTGGGATATTTCCTCTCCTCGCCATTTTACCTCAACGCTTCTCTTTTCCAGTGTTCTAGGACTGATAGTAACCCTGATGGGTACCCCTAGGAGATCAGCATCGTTAAATTTTACTCCCGGAGATTCACCTCGGTCATCAAAAAGAACCTCTATACCTTGTGCCTTAAGCTTGGCGTAGAGCTTTTCGGCGTCTGTTTTAACTTCAGAGTTTTCTAGGTGCAGAGGGCAAAGATAGATCTGGTATGGGGCGATAGCTTGAGGCCAGATAATACCCTTATCATCATGACTGTGCTCTATAACGGCTGCCATAAGTCTGCCAAGGCCGATGCCATAGCAACCCATAACAGCAGGGCGAGAAATACCATTGACATCGGTGTAAAACGCTCCCATTTTATCGCTTAGGAAGGTACCTAGTTTAAAAATATGCCCGACCTCAATGCCGTGAATGGATAACAATTTTCCACTGCAGTTTGGGCAATTGTCTCCACCACGAGCCAGAGCTATGTCGGCTGTGAGCTCAACCTTAAAATCCCTCGGGTAATTGACATTTTTAAAATGTGTATCAGCTTTATTGGCACCAGCAATGAAGTTAACCCCAGTGGTTACCGAATTATCAGCAATGACCTTCAAGCCGCTTGAGCCTACTGGTGAGGCTGAGCCGGCAACAACGCCGGCGGTTATTACTTCATCTTTAGTAGCCAGACGCAGCTCAGAGCAGTGCAGGATATTTTTTAGTTTTGCTTTGTTTACTTCGATGTCACCCCTGATTACGATAAAGATCAGCTTTCTGTCAGCAATATAAAATACTGCTTTAAGGATTTGACTTTGGGGTATCTTTAAAAAATTGGCTACCTCAAAAATAGATGTCTTGCCGGGGGTAGCCACTTCTTCTAACGGCAAAGGCTTATCGTTAGCTACTTTAGCTTTTATGCTCTCTGCCTTCTCAGCGTTGGCTGCATACTTGCAATTGTCACAGTAGATAATTTCGTCCTCACCTGATTCGACTGTGACCATAAATTCATGAGAGTCCTTACCACCAATGGCGCCGCTGTCAGCGGTGACAAGCATGGGCGTCAACCCGCAGCGGCTATAAATATTGCGATAGGAGGAGAGCATCTTCTCATAGCTTTGGTTGAGCCCCTCTTCGTCGATATCGAAACTGTAGAGGTCTTTCATAACAAACTCGCGGACACGTATCAGCCCACCTCTAGGCCTTGGTTCATCGCGGAATTTGGTCTGGATTTGATATATAAGCAGTGGTAGGTTACGATAGCTCTGTGCGTTTTTACTGACCAGGTCAGCGATGACTTCTTCGTGGGTTGGCCCTAGTATCAATGTGCGCCCCCGACGGTCAGAAAGCGAAAAAAGTCCTTTACCAAAGCTTGTGTCCCGCCCAGTTTTCTGCCATAGCTCAAGCGGTTGAAGAACTGGCATGGATAGTTCTTGTCCATCGGCTTTATCCATCTCATTGCGGATGATATTCTCTATTTTTTTAAGCACCCTTAAAGCCAAGGGCAGATAGGAATAGATACCAGTCGCCAGTTGATGTATCATTCCAGCCCTTATTAAGAGCTGGTGGCTTATCGTATCTCCTTCGGCTGGCATTTCTCTCTGAGTCTTACCGAATAGTTTTGATAGACGCATTCTCTACTCCTTTCTTGATTATATCACTCCATAGGTTCGTTGATTTGTTAACAACCTACCATCTGTCCTTGTTCAAATTTATCCGCCCTTCTTTTAAAAAAGGGAAGGCTCCCCTTTCGCAAAATCTGCCTATGTGTAGCCGCTTTAGTACAGGCAGGAGGGATTAAAGGAGCTTTTCCTCAACAGCTTTGCTTTTTCAAATTTCCTTATTCCTTTTACTTTAAAATCTCTTTATTTCTCGCATCAGTGCTGCCAGATAGTCTTTTTCCTCAATTAGGGCAATCTTTTTACCCTTCTTGAATAAAACAGCCTTACCTTTGCCGCAGGCGATGCCGATATCAGCATCTTTGGCTTCACCGGGACCGTTTACAACACAGCCCATAACGGCTACCCTTATTGGCTTATTTATCTTTATTAACTGTTCTTCTGTCTGCTTGGCAAGTTTAATAATATCAACCTCAGCCCTTCCACAGGAAGGGCAGCTCACTAATATCGGGTCGCGGCTTCTAAGATTCAGGCTTTTTAAGATTTCATAGGCAGCGATTACTTCCTCTCTAGGGTGGGCAGTCAGCGAAACTCGTATTGTATCGCCGATGCCGAGATATAAGAGAGTGCTGATGCCGACGGTGCTGCGGATGATGCCAGTTCGAGGAGTGCCGGCTTCAGTAATGCCAATATGCAAGGGATAGGGAGTCTTCCGGGCAATATCCTGATAGGCAGAAATAGTAGTCGGTACATCAAACGCTTTGAGTGAGATTTTAATCAGATCAAAGTCGAAGCTTTCTAGCAGGTGTATCTGCTTTAAGGCAGTTTCTACCATTTGTTGGGCAACGGTGAATTCGGGGTTGGAATCTTTAGGCAGGCTACCGGCATTTACTCCAATGCGTATGGGTATGTTTTTTTCTTTAGCTGCCTTAGCTAAAACTTTAATCTTTTCCGGTTCGCTGATGTTGCCCGGGTTTAGCCTGAGCCCATCAACATCAGCTGAAATAGCCGTTAATGCTAGACGGTAGTCAAAGTGAATGTCGGCAATTAGAGGTATGTTGATAGCTCTTTTTATGGCTAATAAAGCCTGAGCGGCTTCGGCATCAGGCACCGCCACTCTTATTATCTCACAACCACAGGCTTCAAGCTCCCTGATTTGGGCAATAGTTGAGACGACGTCACGGGTATCGGTCTTGGCCATGGACTGCACCGCGATGGGATTGCCGCTGCCGACGATTACATCGCCGATTTGTATTGGCTTTGAGATTCTACGAGGATTCATAAATTCTCTATCCACCTTACCTTTCTGTTAGATATAGTTCATTTTCGCCTACTAAAATTTTGTGTGGCGGGTAGGCTTTATCTCCCTTCGGATAGTGGGAGTGGTAGGGAATTTATCGAAGAGGTTTTGTCCCTTCAAATTTTCCCTTTGCAAATAAGTCTTGCCTATTCAATCTCCCTTTAGCAAGCAACGTAGAATTTATGGTATCGGGCTGTTTCCGTTTATTATTCGCACAATATCTTGGTAGGTGATTACTAAAATTAGGCTCATCAGCATAAAGAGACCGACAAAATGCACCAGACCCTCTTTCTTAGGCGAGATACGCTTACCCCGACGGACCCATTCCAAAAGAACAAAGGCAATTCGACCGCCATCTAAGGCCGGCAGGGGCAGGATATTTAATATAGCTAAATTTATACTGAGAAAAGCAGCAAATTCTAATAAGGGGCTAATTCCCGCTTTAGCTACCTCAGTAGCAATTTGAGCGATACCTATCGGTCCTGTCACTTCTATTGGCACTACCCCGATAAGTAGGCTGAGTATCCCGTTCTTAAATAGTACCAGTGTTTCTATGGTCTGGCTTATTCCCATAGGGATTGCTCTCCAGAATGGTTCATTCTGGCTGACTATAGTTGGCTCCAGCGTCCTTACGGCAACGCCAATTGCCCCTTCACCTTGGGGTGGCTGCCATCTGGGGGTTAGCCTTATCTCTTTCTGGCTCAAGTCGCTACGAACAACCTGAAAGGTAGTTTTCTTGCCCAGATTTAGCTGGATATAGCGACTTAAGTCCAGTGTGCTATTTATTTCTTTATTATTTATACTGATGATGGTATCTCCAGGTTTGATGCCAGCTTCAACGGCAGGAGAATTTGCGGCTGTTCCCTCAACCACTACTTGTCCGATTACCACGTCATGAGGAACTATAAAGGCTATTGAAAATAGAAGGAGCGGCAGCAGGACATTCATCAGCGAGCCAGCACTTAAGACCATTAGTCTGATACCAATCCTTTTACTGGCCAAGCTCCGCTCCACCTTGGGGTCTTCTTCGCCAGCTATCTTTACGAAACCCCCTAGGGGTATTACATTCAATGAGTATAGTGTCTCCCCTCGCCTTATGGAAAATAGCCGTGGAGGAAAGCCTAGTCCAAACTCATCTACTTTTATTCCTGAGGCTTTGGCAGTAATAAAATGCCCAAGTTCGTGGGTAATAATAATGGCTACAATAACACCAATGGCGGATAATATAGCAGTTAGCATGGATTATCTTTTCCAGCAAGTTCTAAGGCTTTCTCTCTGCCCCAGTTGTCAGCCGTTATAATGTCTGCTAGTGTAGGTTGGGCTATACTTTGATGCTGCTTAAGCACCTGCGCCACAAGATTAGGAATAGCAGTGAATTTAATGCGCCCAGCCAAGAAAAGCGAAACAGCAACCTCATCAGCCGCTGAGAGCACTGCCGGGTATGTCTTCCCTTTTCTGCCGGTCTCTATAGCCAGCTTGAGACATGGAAAGTTACCTAGGTCGGGCTCTTTAAAATCAAGACGGTTAATACGGCTCCAGTCAACTCTGGGCAGTTCCGAGTTGGGCAAGCGCTCAGGGTAGGTCAGGGCATACTGGATAGGCAGACGCATATCAGGGTAACCTAGCTGGGCTTTAGCTCCGCCGTCAGCAAATTCCACTATAGAGTGGACGATGCTCTGAGGATGAATTAACACTCTTATCTTATTATATGGCATGCCGAACAACCAGTGAGCTTCAATTACTTCAAGCCCTTTATTCATCATAGTAGCCGAATCAATAGTAACTTTCCCCCCCATCTGCCACGATGGGTGTTTTAAGGCTTGCTCAATAGTAACCTTTTCTAGCTGTGCTCGTGAGTAGCGACGAAAAGGACCTCCGGATGCGGTCAGTATAAGTCGAGATGGCGGCGTTTTCTCACCTTCAAGACACTGCCAGATAGCGCTGTGTTCGCTATCAACCGGTAAAATTTGGGCACCA
>CAJWSH010000025.1 GCA_913046255.1 uncultured Dehalococcoidales bacterium | reverse complement strand
TGGGAGAGTTATATAAAATTCCCATTCTGGTAGCCTCTAGCTTTTCTGAGAGTCCAGGTACTTTAATTCATGGGGGGATGTCAATGGAAGTGCGCAATAAGGTGACAAGTATAACTCATGATCTTGATGTGGCTAAGGTTACTATTATTGGTGTTCCTGATCGGACGGGCATTGCGGCCTCTATCTTTGAGCCTTTGACTTCTGCCGATATCAGTGTTGATACCATTGTTCAGAACGCCAGTATTTCGGGTATTACCGACCTAACCTTTACCGTAGCTAAAGGTGACTTAACTAGGGCAATGAGGGTGATAAAACCTGTAGCCGAATCAATTGGTGCCAGAGAGTGTGTGAGTGATGCCAAGTTGGGCAAAATCAGTATCATCGGCACCGGCATGCAAAACAGTCCTGGTTATGCTGCTCGGATGTTCAGTGCCTTGAGTGAGCGGGGCATAAATATCCAGCTAATCACTACCTCAGAGATAAGAATAACCTGCATAATTTCCGAGATCAAGGTTGAGGAGGCGGTCAGAGTCTTACATCGTACCTTTGAATTGGAGCAGGCAGAGCATATAAATTGAGAAGCACGTAGGATTGCTCCTCTGTCTGATATCTCAAACTCCTTCTTAGTGTTCGGGTAAAATGTATTGGGGGGTTTTAGACAGAAACTACTTCCTTGATTTCGGGGATATCTTGCTTCAGGGTCCGTTCAATCCCCATCTTCAGGGTCATAGTAGACATAGGGCAGCTAGCGCAGGCACCGGTTAGTTTTATCTTAACTGTACCATCGTTAACATCTACTAGCTCTAAATCACCACCATCAGCCACTAGGGCGGGACGAATCTTATTCAATGCCGCTTCTACTTTCTTTCGCACTATAATTGCCTCCTATTAGATGTAGGGCTCTCCATTTGTAAGTAAAGTAAAGTCTAGCATAGCTAGGGTGGATTGTCAATTTTAGAACTATTTAATAAATAAGTGACTTGCTGATGGTAGTGCCTAGCTTGTTTGATAAGTCTGGCTGGGGTAAAATAAGGGTTCAGGTTGGTTGGGAGATGGATGACTTGGGGAGTAGAGGATGGTATATCGCAGTGAGGAAGGGGCAAGGCTGGTAAGCCAGAACAGTAAGCGGGCGATAGCTCTAGCTGTTGAGGACCCTGGTCCTTATACTGACGATGGAATATTCAGGCGTCAGTTGAAGTATGAGGCAGTGGCGGAGTTTAGCTTTCCTTCAGTCGGTGGAGATGAGGTAGAGTTGCTGTCCAGAGAACCTACAGAAGGTGGCACCAGTGATAATAGGGAAGGTGAAGAACAGGAGGATTAACAAAAGATGGTCTTAGGTAAAGTTAGCCAGATAAATATTGAAGATGAGATGAAGAGTTCCTACCTGAGCTATGCTATGAGTGTTATTGTTTCTCGTGCCTTGCCTGATGTTCGGGATGGATTTAAACCGGTACACCGACGCATTCTTTATGCTATGGATGGTCTGCGGCTGGCTCACTCAAGTCCTCATAAGAAGAGTGCTCGCATTGTCGGTGAGGTATTAGGTAAATATCACCCTCATGGAGATGCTTCTGTTTACGATGCTATGGTGCGTATGGCACAGGATTTTTCTATGCGCCATGTGCTTGTTGATGGGCAAGGAAATTTCGGCAGTATTGACAGTGACCCACCGGCGGCCATGCGTTATACCGAGGTGCGCCTGACAAATATTGCTGAACAGATGCTGGTTGATATAGATAAGGATACCGTTGATTTTATGCCCAATTTTGATACCAGTCTCAAAGAGCCAACAGTTCTACCCAGTCGGCTGCCCAATTTACTAGTTAACGGTAGTTCCGGAATTGCTGTTGGTATGGCGACCAATATCCCACCTCATAATCTAGGAGAAGTGTGTGACGCTATAGCCTATCTTCTTGATAACCCTAAGGCCGTTGTTGATGATCTTATGGAGTTTGTTAAGGGCCCTGATTTTCCTACCGGTGGTATCATTCTGGGGCAGGATGGGATTAGCAGCGCCTATGCTACTGGGCATGGTCGGATAGTGGTCCGAGCCCGGGCTTACACGGAGACTGCTTCTGGGACTGGGTACCGTCAAATAGTGGTCACCCAGCTTCCTTATCAGACGAATAAGGCGGCTCTGGTGGAAAAGATAGCTGAGCTGGCCAAGGATAAGAAGATTGTCGGCATCAATGAGTTGCGTGACGAGTCGGATCGTCAGGGTATGCGTATCGTTATTGAGCTTAAGAGAGAGGCCCAGCCACAGCAGGTGCTAAACAGCCTTTATAAATATACTCCTATGCAGTCTGCCTTCTTTGCCAACATGCTGGCTTTAGTCTCTGGCCAGCCCCGGGTCATTAGCCTGAAGGAGGCGCTTGCCCATTATATAGATTTCCGCCATGAGGTTATTACACGGCGCTCTCGGTTTGAGCTGAAGGTGGCTAAGGAGCGGGCTCATATCCTAGGGGGGTTTAAGATTGCTCTTGGTGATATAGACAAGGTGGTAGCTATTATCCGGAAATCGACCACCACCGAAGCGGCTTGTAGTAATCTTATGACCAATTTTGGCTTAACTCAGGTCCAGGCTCAGGCTATCCTTGAGATGCAGTTACGCCGACTGGCCAACCTAGAACAGCGCAAGCTCCTCGATGAGTATGCCGAGGTGATAAAAACCATTACCTATTTAGAGGATCTACTAATTAGCCCCAAGAGGAAGCTTCTTTTGATAAAAGAGGAGGTGGCTGAAATAAAATCTAAATTCAGTGACCCACGGCGAACCGAGATAATTGCTGAGGGGGTGGCTGATTTTGATGAGGAAGACCTTATTCCTCGTCAGAGGATGGTGGTAACGCTCTCTAACCGTGGCTTTGTCAAGCGGGTCCCGTCCCGTGCTTATACGCCGCAACATCGTGGTGGCAAGGGCATCATTGGCATGGTAACCAGGGAGAAAGATGCTGCCAGATTTTTAGTAGTGGCTGATACTCATGATAACCTGCTGTTCTTTACCAATCGGGGCCGAGTCTTCTCCATTAAGTGCTACGAAATCCCAGCTGATAGCTCTCGGGTGGCTAAAGGGATGGCAGTGATTAATCTTTTTCCTATTGCCGACGGGGAGAGGATTACGGCGATGATAGCTGTGAGTGAGTTTAAGTCTGGTAGCTACTTGCTTCTGGTTACCTGCCACGGAGAAATAAAAAAGACAGCGTTGGAGCATTTCAGCTCGGTACGAAGTAGTGGGCTTATCGTTATGGACCTTGAGAAAGGTGATGAACTGATGGCGGCATGTTTGGGCACTGACTCGGATGACGTCATCTTGGTGACTCAGAGAGGTCAGTCAATCAGATTTGCAGTTAAGAGTTTGAGAACCAGCTTGAGGACTAGTGGCGGCGTGCGTGCCCTGCGGTTGATAGTTGATGATCGGGCAGTCAGTATTGATATTGCCTCTGCCGGCGCCTTTCTGCTGATAGTAACTGCCGGTGGCTATGGTAAGCTCACTGCCATTGATGACTACCCACGCCAGCACCGTGCCGGTAGTGGGGTAAGGACCTTTAGGATTACCGAAAAAACGGGTGAGGTGGCTGCTGCCAAGGTGGTTACCCAGTCGCAGCAGCTGATGATTATATCGGCTGATGGTATTATTACTCGCACTCCGGTGAGGGAGAAAGATCCTAGGAAAGGCATCACTCTTCAGGGCCGGAGTACACAGGGGGTGCGACTGATGAGGCTTGGTGCCAATGACAGTGTGGTTGCCATTGCTAGTCTTGGCTAGGACTTGGTCTGGTAATTATTGACGTTGGCCTAGTCTAACTTGAAGCTGACTGTAGCCTTTGTTGGCAATCTGGGTGCCATCTCTCCAGGCCGCAGGCACTGCAGGCTTTATAGCGACAGTCAGGAGTTTCCTTGCCCTTGAGAGCTCGGCTGTATTCTCGCTCGAGGAAAGTCGGGCAGAGTCCGACATCAATATGAGACCAGGGTAGAGGCTCATCAAAAGGGCGTTGCCTTCTGGCGTAGAAGTCTGGCTCGAGCCCAACTTTTCTGAAGGCGCTCAACCAGATATCGTAATTAAAGTGTTCGCTCCAGCCGTCAAAGCGTGCCCCCAGTTGCCAGGCTTGATAAATAACCCCGCCCAGTCGCCTGTCTCCGCGTGACAATATCGCCTCAAGCAGACTGACCTTGGTATCCTGCCATGACAGCCTGATTCCTTTGTGGCGTAGTCCCTGCTTAATCAATTCATGTTTGGCTATAAGATCTGATTCGTTTTCTTGGGCTACCCACTGGAAAGGTGTATGGGGCTTGGGGATGAAAGTTGACAGGCTTATCCTTATGTTTGGTCTCTTTCCTGGAGATTTCCTGCTCAGTGAGTGGACTCTACTGATGAGCTGGATAAGACTCTCTATATCATTAGTGGTCTCAGTGGGTAGGCCGAGCATGAAATATAGCTTCAAATTTGTCCAGCCCTGACTAAAGGCGGTAGCAGCTGTCTCCATAAGCTCATCTTCCGGGGTATATTTGTTGATTACCCGTTGCAGGCGCTGGCTGCCTGCCTCAGGAGCGAAAGTGAGCCCACTCTTCTTTTGACGAGGAAGGGAATCTATCAACTTTACTGAGGCACTATCAATGCGCAAGCTGGGTAGTGACAGGCTTAGATCTTGGCTACCGTAGCATTGGGTAATCCGGGCTACCAAATTATTAATATTGGGGTAATCACTGGTGCTTAGTGACACCAGAGAGACCTCGTCATAACCACAGTTGGTGATGAGCTCACCTACGGCTTGAAGTATCTCTTTCTGAGGGCGTTGGCGCACCGGGCGGTAGATTATTCCTGCCTGGCAGAAGCGGCAACCCTGACTGCAACCCCGGCTAATCTCTATCGCCCCCCGATCGTGGACTATCTCGATAAAAGGGACCACTGGTTTGGTGATTGGCGGCGGCAGTTTAGCTATCAGTTGTCGCTTTATTTGGGGACTAGCCTCAGCTTCGATGGGAGTAATACTTTTAAATAGACCTTCGGACTGATATTCTACGTGATACAAGCTGGGCACATAGATGCCGTCGATGGTAGCTATCTGGCGAAACAACTCTTGTTTTGACAGCCTCTCACCCTCCCATTTCCATTCACGGAAACAGGAAATTAGCTTAGGCAAAACCGCTTCTGCCTCTCCGATGACGAAGAAGTCAATAAAGTCAACCATCGGCTCAGGATTGTGGGCTGAGCTGCCACCGGCAATCACTATTGGGTAGGAATCGTCCCTCTCAGAGGCAAGAACTGGTATCCCGGCCAGGTCAAGCATGTTTAGGACGTTGGTATAGGTTAGTTCATAACCCAGTGAGAAACCGATAATATCAAAGTCCTTCAAAGGGTGCCCCGTTTCCAGGCTTAGCAGTGGCGTTTTAGAGGCCCTCATAGCGGCTTCCATATCTATCCATGGTGCAAATACTCTCTCGGCGAGGATATCTGGCTGACTGTTAAAAAGCTTATAGAGGATGGGTAGAGCCATATTGGACATGCTGAGCTCATAGATGTCAGGGTAGCTGATGGCAATCTTTAAATTCGTTTTTTGCCAGTTTTTTGAGATGGCATTCCACTCACCCCCGATGTAGCGGGCTGGCTTACCGACTTGATATAGAATACTCTCAGGATAGCTCAATCTGCTGCCTCCAGATTATTTAATTATAGTATTGAGGTCCTCCGGGTGCAACTTGGTGAGGAAACTGCTAAAATGGGCATTCGATTGGTTATTCCCTGGTTGCGCTGAGTCAGACTACATACTGCTCTAGATGGCTATTAGCTTGCCCCTATCTTTTGGAGCCTTCTTTGGGACTATTTTTTACCCTAGATTTTCTCCGTCAGAAAGCTCTGTAATAGAAATTTAATGCCAAAACACCTTTAAAATATGCAGTGACATTCTCGTTAGTTGAAGAAACCTCGACTTTTAGCGGGGTTAGCACCGCCACCATCATAGACCTAGGGGTGGGATTAGAGACCTCTTTCGCTTTCGGATGCTCTCTTGTGCAGCTAGGACGATTAGCTCTAGTTTCATGACGCGGACTTGGCTCTTTAGCTGCATAGGACAGTATATTTAAACCAATCTTCTTGTGCAATGGTTTTTGACGTCTGGGACTCATTCATTTAAAATAGTACTATAGTGAGAAAGGAGAGCAAGGTGGAGCACCTTTGGGCACCGTGGCGCATGGAATATATTAAAAAAATCAAAAAGGAAGAAGGCTGTATCCTGTGTCAAAAACCAACCGAAGACAGTGACGAGACAAACTACATACTTTATCGAGGAGATAAAAACTTTATAATCATGAATACCTATCCTTATAACAGTGCTCACCTAATGATAACCCCTTATCGTCATATAGCTAATCTGGACGAGCTAACTGATGTGGAACGCAACGAGCATTTTAAACTGGTTAGTCGAAGTACCCGGGTTTTAAAGCAGGTATTTTCTCCCGATGGTTTTAATATTGGCATAAACTTGGGCCGGTCAGCTGGTGCTGGTATCGATAAGCACGTTCATACTCACATTGTGCCTCGCTGGGCGGGAGATACCAACTTTATGTCGGTGATAGTTGAGATAAAGGTGATTAGCGAGGCGCTTGAAGAGACTTATCAAAAACTAAAGGATAAATTTTGAGCTCAGGCCTATCCAAAGTTAACTATACGGCAGTTTTATACTATATTTTGCCGTTAATTACTAGTATGTTTCGCGAGCCATAGAAGGCTGGATCAGCTAAAACTTACATTCAAAATAGCATATTGCTCTAACTGGGCTATCTCCATCGTTTCTGTGCCTACTAAATTGGGAAAGTGTATTGACAAAATAAATAAGCTGTGGTAAAGTTATTAGGCAATCGATTGCCGTATATAAATAGTTGTTCGACAAAAGTTATAGAAAGGGAATGGTTAGCTAAAGGATGAAACGAGTTTATGTTAAAGAGTTGGTCTGTATGGGTTGCCATCTCTGCGAGGTGTATTGCCAAGTGGAACACTCGCAGTCAAAGGATATAATTAAGACCTTTAATCAGCAATCTCCTCAACTCTTACCGCGGGTGTCAGTTGAGGAAAGAAAGTCGGTCTCCCTTTCAGTTATGTGCTGTCATTGCGCTGAACCATCTTGTGTGTATGCTTGTCTTGTCGGGGCTTTGTATAAGGATCCTGGCACTGGTACCGTCACTGTGGACGAGGATAAGTGCGTGGGTTGCTGGACCTGTGTATTAGTCTGCCCGTTTGGCGTGATAAAACAAGACAGGTACCGGAGTAAGATAATTAAATGTGACCTGTGCCTGGGCGCGGAGTTGCCGGCATGTGTTGCTAATTGCCCTAATGAGGCGCTGGTATACGCTGAAGTTAAAAATGAGCGATGACAGAATGATTGCCATAGTTGATTATGGTGCTGGCAATCTGCGCAGCGTGGCTAGCGCCATAATCAGGCTGGGGTATCAACCAAAGATAACCAGTAGCTCAGACGAAGTGCTTGATGCTCAGGCGATTATCTTGCCTGGAGTTGGTGCTGCCGCTGATACCATGGGAAACCTCAAGGCGTTAGGATTGGTTAGCCCTATTCGTCGTCTCATCGCTGAAGGACGTCCCTTCTTCGGCGTTTGTATCGGATTACAAGTTCTTTTTAGTGGCACTGAGGAAGGTGGCAGACATGAGTGTCTCGGCGTTATTCCAGGGTGGGTGAGAAAGTTACCGCAAGGGCAGAAGATTCCACATATGGGATGGAATCAGGTTAAACAGAAGGTTGCTCATCCAGTGTTCGAGGGCATACCAGATGAAACAAACTTTTACTTTGTTCATAGTTATTATGTTGAGCCGGATGATAAATCGCTGATAGTCGGTGAGACTGGCTATGGCATTCCTATATGTAGTGTAATTGCTCAGGGCAGTCTGGTGGCGACTCAATTTCACCCGGAAAAGAGCGGAGAATTCGGGCTCAAGATGTATGATAATTTTATAAAGCTTGTCATGGCGACAGAGATAAGACTTAAGTAAACTATGATGGGGACCAAATGGTAAAGATTACAAAGAAGGTAAAATATCTGATTATCGGGAACTCAGCTGGTGGCATTGGTGCCGCTGAAGCCATACGCCAGGTGGATAGACAGGGCGCCCTGGTAATTATCTCCGATGAGCCTTACCCGGCTTACAGCCGGCCGCTCATTTCGGAGTATCTAGCTCGGGAGCGCTCCTTGGAGAGAATGCTCTTTCGGCCGGCCGACTTCTACGATAAAAATGATATCGGCACTTTTTTGGGTAGTAGAGTTAAGAGTCTTATCCTAAATGAGCACGCTGTTGAGATGGATGATGGGGGAAGAATCGTTTGGGAAAAACTACTGATTGCTGCCGGTGGCCTGCCTATCGTTCCTCAGATAGAGGGCATTGAGAAGGAAGGGGTCTTTACCTTTATCACTCTTAAAGATGCTAAAGCGATTGACCATCATCTTAACGGAACCATGAGAGCGGTGGTCATTGGTGGTGGACTCATCGGAATAAGTGTGACTGAAGCACTGATGAAACGTGGGGTTAAAGTTACTATTGTGGAAGCAAAAGAGCGGATTTTAAACACTATGCTCGATGAGGAAGCATCAGCTCGAGAGGAGGCAACTGTTAGAGAGGCCGGGGTCAGCATTGTAACCGGTCATACCGTGGTTGAGATTAGCTCAGAGGGAAAAACCGTCAACAGCATAACCCTGGATAATGGACAAGTAGTTCCTTGTGATTTGGTGGTAGTAGCTATCGGTGTCCGGCCATGCACTGAGCTTGTGTCTGACACCGGGATAAAGATAAACCGTGGTATAGTGATTGACCGTCATATGGCAACATCCAGTCCTGATGTCTATGCCTGCGGTGATGTGGCTGAGGCTTATGATTTTATCCATGGTGAGAATCGGCTTAACCCTGTTTGGCCTAATGCCTATCTGGGAGGCAGAATTGCTGGACTTAACATGGCCGGAGTGCGTACTGAGCATCAGGGTGGGCTGGCGATGAGCGCCTTGAAATACTTTGGGCTGGATGCGGTTTCTGCAGGGATAGTCACTCCACCAGATGATAGCTATGAGGTACTGAAGAATGTTTTTGACGATAACTACCGTAAGGTAGTATTGAAGGAAGGGTTGGTGGTTGGAATGGTCTTTGTGGGGGACGTTGAAAAATCGGGTATCATCTATAGTTTAATAAAAGACAGAGTAAATGTTTCTAGTTTCAAGCAGGCGCTAGTGGCTCGTGATTTCGGGCTCCTTTCTCTACCTGAAGAAAGGTGGGGTCCATACTTGAAAATGCCAACCTCAGGTGTAATTTCCCAAGTGGTCTCTTTTGAGCGGGCTGGAGAGATAATTGTGGGTGAGTAGGAATTCTTATTCTGGGAGCTTAAGACTGTGAAAGAAATTAGTCAGATGAATAATCTCTACGGCGACGATAAAGTACTTGATGCTTGTTCTATATTTGGGGTAATGGATACTTCGGGCAGGAGATTCTCTGGAGAGGGCATCATCAAGGCTATTGCCAATATGCATCTGCGCAGTAACGGCTTGGGTGGTGGATTTGCTGTCTATGGATTGTATCCGGAGTGTGCTGAGCTATATGCCTTTCATACAATGTATCTGAGTCGGCAAGGAAAAAGGGAGACCGAAACCTTTCTCAAAGAGAGATTTAATTTAATTTGTGACGAGGAGGTGCCAACACGATTGACACCGGCAATTACAAACCCACCATTGGTATGGCGCTACTTTCTTGAAGTAGGACAGCACAATCCTGATGGTCAATCGGAGGACGATTATGTTGTGGACAGGGTAATGGAGATAAATTGTACTCTGCCGGATGCTTATGTCTTTTCCAGCGGAAAGAATATGGCAGTGTTTAAGGGGGTGGGATACCCCGAAGAGATAGCCGACTACTTTTGCTTGGAGAAGTATCAGGCTTACCTGTGGACAGCCCATGGCAGATTTCCGACCAATACTCATGGCTGGTGGGGTGGCGCTCACCCATTCTCTATTCTGGACTGGACGGTGGTCCATAACGGTGAGATTTCGTCCTATGGTATAAACCAGCGCTATCTGGAGCAGTTTGGCTATCAGTGCAGCATGCAGACCGATACCGAAGTAGTGGCTTATGCCGTTGATCTCTTGATGCGCAAACATGAGCTACCCATTAAAATAGTGGCTGAGATACTAGCGCCTTCCTTCTGGACCGATATTGAGCGTCGTCCCCCAGGAGAGCAGAGGTTGCTACGGGCACTGCGACAGGTATATGGCAGTCTTTTGTTAAATGGGCCATTTACGATTATTATTGCCAATCAGAGTGAGATGATCGGGCTTACCGACCGCGTCAGGCTCCGCCCGCTTATAGTGGGGGTAAAGGATGACATGCTCTACCTTTCGTCTGAGGAGTCGGCTATACGGCTTATTTGCCCCGACCTTGATAGGTCATGGATTCCAATGGGCGGTGAGCCGATAGTGGGCAGATTGAAGCAGCCACTCAAGTCACAGTCATTAGTAGGCGCCGAGGAGAAACCATAAAATGCTGACTAAACGGATTATTCCCTGCCTTGATG
>CAJWSH010000024.1 GCA_913046255.1 uncultured Dehalococcoidales bacterium | reverse complement strand
CTGCCGGCTATCCGTCAACGGTGCTGATGACAGCCATACCGGCCAAAGTAGCCGGTGTAAAGGAGGTTATCCTGGCTACACCACCGACAGCAGGTGGAGTGGTATCGGCTGAGACATTGGTTGCTGCCGATATTTCTGGGGTTGATCGTGTTTTTGGTATTGGTGGTGCCCAAGCAATCGCCGCCTTAGCTTATGGTACTCGTTCTATTCCCATAATGGATAAGATTTGTGGTCCGGGAAATATCTTTGTTATGCTGGCAAAAAAGCTCGTCTATGGTGTGGTTGATATTGACGGGCTACAGGGGCCAAGCGAGGTAGTAATTATCGCTGATGAAACGTCTAACTCGGTCCATTGTGCTAGTGATATTTTGGCCCAGGCAGAGCATGACACATTGGCTTCAGCTATCTTGATAACCACCTCAACCCGGCTGGCCAATAAAGTAAGTAGAGAGGTGGAACGTCAAATGGGTGCTCTTAAACGAAGGACTATTGCCGCTGAGTCATTGGCAAATGGCGGCATAATAGCTGTGGTGGCAACTACGAATGAGGCAATTAAACTTGTCAATCTATATGCTCCGGAACACCTTTGCCTGATGGTGCAACATGCCGCTTCTTATATCCCTCAGATAACTAATGCTAGCTGTATATTTATTGGTGACAAACCAACGGTTGTCCTGGGTGACTACGTTGCTGGGCCGAGTCATTCCTTACCCACCGGTGGTACTGCTCGCTTTAGCTCGCCGCTTAATGTAACTGATTTTTTTAAGTATATAAATGTGGTCACGGTAAATGATGCCAGCTTGAAGGAGTTGGGGCCTGTGGCCATTACCATTGCCCGGGCTGAGGGATTTGAGGCTCACGCCCGAGCGGTAGAGAAACGACTAGAGATTGGTTAAATTAATTTCTGGGGTATCTATAAAGCGAAGCTAGTATCATAGACAAGAGTTTCTTTTATCCATATTTGATTGATTTTATATTTGAGGGGTGTGGATTGTGACTACTATTAATTCTTCTGAAGGCATAGAGAGGCTGATACGATCTGATTTGGCTAGCTTTGGTGGCTATGGTGCCAGTAAGTCACTGAAAATGCTGGAAGATAAAACCAGCGTTCCGATGGAGAGTATTATCAAACTGGATGCCAATGAGAACCCTTACGGCTGTTCGCCAGAGGCAAGTCAGGCTCTGGCGGCCATGACTCAAATAAATATCTATCCTGATTCAGGACAGCTAGAACTTAGAAAGATGCTTGCAGATTATACTGGTGTTGCTATGGGACACATTGTGGCTGGTGCCGGCAGTGACCAACTTATAGATCTTATTTTGCGCTTATTTTTGGAGCCTGGTGATGAAGTGATAAACTTAGTCCCCACTTTTGCCATGTTCCGCTTCTTTACTGAGTTAAATGGTGGCACTGTAATTGAGGTGCCCAGAGATGAGAACTTCGCTGTCAATGCCAATATCGTAAAGAAAGCCATTACTAAAAAGACCAAGCTAATACTGCTGGCTACCCCTAATAATCCTACTGGCACACTTGTACCCAGGGAGGATATTATAAAACTGCTTGACACTGGCCTGCCGATGCTGGTTGATGAAGCTTACTATGAATTTAGCGGTCAGACGGTGGCTCCCTTGATTGGTCAGTATAAGAACCTGATGGTGCTTCGAACATTTAGCAAGTGGGCCGGACTGGCGGGACTTCGGATTGGCTACGGACTTTTTCCGATTAGAATAGCCGAGCACTTATTGCGTATAAAGGAGCCGTATTGCATAAATGCAGCCGCTTTAGCTGCCGTGAGAGAATCTCTTAAGGATGTTGATTACCTGATGGACAGGGTAAAAGCTATCATTCTTGAAAGGGGCAGACTCTTTAGTGAACTTAAGAAGATAAAGTGCCTAAAACCTTTTCCGTCACAGGCAAACTTTATTCTTTGCTCGGTATTGGGCGGAGCACGCCAGCTCCAGCAAGAATTAGAAACTAGGGGAATTTTGGTTCGTTATTTTGATGAGCCACAATTAAGGGACTGTGTTCGTATTAGTGTCGGCAGACCGGAGGAAAATGATATCCTGTTTAAAACCTTAAATGAATTAGAGGAGGAATTAAATGACAGGTAGAGTGTCTACCATTAAACGGGAGACCAAAGAAACAAATATCAGTCTGGAGCTCAATCTTGATGGCAACGGTAGCTGTGAGATGGCCACCGGTATTAGGATGTTTGATCATCTTCTGACTCAATTGACGAAACATGGGACATTTGACATAAGGGTATCAGCTACCGGAGACGACCAGCACCACTTGGTAGAGGATGTTGCTATTTGTCTGGGCAAAGCTCTGGGTGAAGCCATGGGTGATAAGCGTGGCATTTCACGTATGGCTGATGCTACCGTGCCCATGGATGATGCTTTGGCAATGGTAGCCATTGATGTAGGTGGTCGGGGGTATAGTGTACTTGACCTGTCTTTCACTGATAATGACATGACTGGATTTGCTATCGACCTTATTCGTCACTTTCTTGAGGCCTTTGCAGCTGAAGCTAAGCTTAATCTCCACGCCAAGGTTATCTATGGTACTAATGATCATCACAAGGCGGAAGCCTTGTTTAAGGCATTGGGTAGAGCTTTGGATAAAGCTACCAGAATTGATGAACGTATTGCAGGCGAACTGCCGAGTACCAAGGATTTTTTGGAGAGCTAACTAAATTTAGGAATAGTAATGGAGAGAGGATCAAAGATTATTCTATAGAGGAGACTATGAAAGCGATTGTATGCACAAAATTTGGACCACCGAATGTTCTTCAGCTGAGAGAAGTGGCAAAACCTATCCCAAAAGATAATGAAGTGCTTATAAAAATATATGCCACTACAGTCAACCCAATAGATTGGAAATTTCGAAGTGGTAAGATGTTTCTTGTCCGGCTAATATCCGGTCTCATAAAATCAAAAGCAAATGTACTAGGAGTTGAATTGGCTGGAATAGTCGAATCAACTGGCAAGGATGTAAGATTCATAAAACAAGGTGATCAAGTCTATGGCGGAGGGCGTAATGGTGCTTATGCCGAGTACATAACTCTTCGGCAAGAAAATGTGGCACTAAAACCGGACAATATGACCTATGAGGAAGCGGCGGCGATACCTATTGGAGCAATTTCAGCTTTGCAATTCCTTAGAGATAAAGGGAACATCCAGAGTGGACAAAAAGTCCTCATCAATGGCGCTTCTGGGGGGGTAGGTACTTTTGCGGTACAGCTTGCCAAATACTTTGGGGCACAAGTTACCGGGGTGTGCAGTAGCACCAATGTGGAATTAGTTAAATCTCTCAGGGCAGATAATGTAATTGACTATACTAAGGAGGATTTTACCAAAAGCGGTCAAGCCTATGATATTATTTTTGACGTGGTAGGTAAAAGTTCATTTTTACGTTGTAAAAGCTCGCTCAAGAAAAAAGGGGTTTATCTGGTAGCTACCCCTACTCTGGTGGTTATTCTGCAAATGCTATGGACTTTAATAGTGGGCAGCAAAAAAGTAAAATTTATGCTGGTAAAACCCGGTATTAAAGATTTGGTTTTCCTCAAAGACCTTATCGAAGCAGGAAAGATAAAAACGGTCATCGACAGAGCCTATACTCTGGACCAGGCGGCAAAGGCTCACCATTATGCCGAAAAGGGACACGCCAAAGGAAAAGTAGTGATAATTGTGTAAGGATTCACTATAGTTGATTCCAATTAGAAGATTAATTGTTGTAGTCTGGTGGTAAGTCTTCTTCGTTATAACCCGGATCAGCCAATGTCTCAGCCACGTCATACCATTTACCTTCTACTTTGCGGTAGATATTTTCTGCCGACGGGGGAATCATCGCTCCTCCCTCCATCACAATCCCATAAGTAGCAAAAGCCCAGCTTTTCTCTATTCTAACTTCTAGGTCGATTACTTCAGCGACTGTTGTCGTTCCTAGAACCGCTAGAAGCATCGCTACCATCCTTTCCATATGTTCTTTATATTCCTCATACGAAACTATTCCTCTGTAGTTAGGGCTCTTCATTTCATACATAGCTTGATACTCATTGTTATTTCCAGCTTCGGCGCTGCGATAAACGAGATCTTTAACTAACGCCTCATCATTCTTCTCACAGGTCATTGTAGTCGCGCCGGTAAGAAAGATAAGAATTATTATGACGACCAAAACTAAAAGCTTCTGCATTTTTATAAAAAACATATCCAATTTGATTAAAAGAGTGGTTTAATAGTAAATGTTAGAAGAGCTTATCCAGTGTCTTGCCAGTCAGTCTCTTGTAAGCCTGCTGGTATTTTTGGGAAGTCTGCTCAATTACTTCTTGCGGTAGCATGGGGGCTGGGGGTTCTTTGTTCCATCTGGAGTGGCTAAGCCAGTCACGAACCGGCTGCTTATCAAAGCTATCCTGGGGTTGTCCGACTTGATATAGATTAGTATCCCAGAAGCGGCTTGAATCTGGAGTAAGTAGCTCATCGATGAGAATAAGTTGTTCTCCCTCCAGTCCAAACTCTAGCTTAGTATCGGCAATGATAAAGCCCTTCGTAATGGCGTATTGCTGGGCATAGTGATATATAGTCAAGCTTTTCGTTTTCATCTCTTCAGCTAGAGGCTCACCGACCAGATTTTTTACTTCTTCCGTTGACAAAGGCATATCATGTCCGCTTTCTGCTTTGGTGGTCGGAGTAAATATTGGTTCTGATAATTCCTCACTTTCTCTCAGTCCTTTGGGTAGAGGGAGACCAGAGACGGTACCATGTTCTCGATATTCTTCCCAGGCCGACCCGGAAAGATAACCACGCACAATGCATTCGACGGGAAGACAACCGGCTTTCTTAACCACCATTGAGCGACCATTAAGGTACGACGGGTAGGCAAAATGGTTTTTAGTTGGGAGATAAGAACTCAGACAGCGAGCATTATTGACTACCTCGAGTAGGTGGTTAGGCATCAATCCTGCCAATTTTTTAAACCAGAAGGCAGACAGTTGATTTAAGACTTGTCCTTTTCTGGGAATACCGCAAGGCAGAATAACGTCAAAGGCGGATATTCGGTCACTGGCAACGATGAGCAGTCGATCGTTCAATTGATAGGTATCACGCACCTTACCACGAATAAAAGGTGGCAATGGTAAATTCGAATTCAGTAAAACTGACGAGCTAGGACTATTTATCTACTTCACCTCTCTAGCCCCTCTTTTCAAGAAAAAGGGGAAGATTACGTTTGAGTAATTTTGTTCCTTCAAACAACTTCAATAAACAATCTTGTTGATTAATAATTATATTGCTCCCGGGGTTTGCTTTTTCAGTTTAGCTGCGCCTGGCTTCTTTTTCCACTGTACCTCAGTTAAACCTAGACGTTTGAAAATCTCATCTACATAACGTAGATAATATTGATAATTAAAGAGCGGTTCAAGCTGTGACTGGGGCAAAATGGCGGTTACCTCTTTATCAGCCTTAAGAAGATTAAAGAAATTTCTGTTTGTCTTCCATGCCTTCGTCGCAATGCGTTGGACTAGTTTATAGGCCCTTTGTCGGTTTAGACCCTTATCAATGAGGGCCAGCATTACTCGTTGTGAGAAAACTAGGCCCTTAGTAAGCTCTAGGTTCCTTCTCATTTTCAGGGGATAAACCTGCAAGTCATCCATTATGGATGTGAAAATACTAAGAGTGTAATCAACTATAATACAGGCATCGGGTAGTATTATGCGCTCATTTGATGAATGACTGATATCGCGCTCATGCCATAGAGTAATGTTTTCCATAGAGGTCAGGGCATGGGCTCGCACCAGACGGGATAAGCCACAGATTCGTTCGCAGAGCTCAGGATTGCGTTTATGTGGCATAGCCGAGGAACCGGTTTGACCTGCAGAAAAAGGCTCTTCTACTTCTTGTACTTCCGTTTTTTGTAATCCTCTGATTTCAGTGGCAAATTTCTCCAATGAGCTTGAGATTATACCCAGAGTCGTAACAAGTTGAGCATGACGGTCTCGTTGCAAAATTTGATTTGATATTAGTGCCGGCGTAAGACCTAATCTAGCACAGGTTTTTTCTTCAACCTCGGGGGTTACCGTAGCATAGGTGCCGACAGTCCCTGAGATTTTGCCAACAGCGATTATCTTTGTGGCTTCAGTGAGCCGGCGACGGTGCCGTTTTAATTCGTCAACCCATAACGCCAGCTTTAGGCCAAATGATGTTGGTTCGGCATGAATACCATGGGTGCGGCCTATCATGACCGTATATTTATGCTTCAGTGCCTTCTCTGCTACTACTGAGATGAGTTTTTTAATATTCTGACCTAGTAGCTTAGCCGCATCAATCAGTTGCAAGCTGAGGGCGGTGTCCATTACATCGGAGGAGGTAAGACCAAGGTGAACAAAACGTGATTCATTGCCTAGGCTTTCTGAGACTGAGCCGAGAAAAGCAGTCATATCATGGTGGGTTTCGATTAAAAGTTCATTTATGCGTTTAAGATTAAACCGGGCTAGCTTTATTTTGGGCACGATCTCTCTAGGGATAACACCTAACTCGGACCATGCCTCGCAGACGGCAATTTCTACTTCAAGCCATTTGGTAAATTTATTCTCCTCAGACCAGATTTCTTTCATTTGCGGACGACAGTAGCGTTCAATCATTGGCTGTCTCCCTGTAATTTGCTTCTATATTTTGTGTAAGCCTCTCGTATGTCATTATACTTAAGGCCCAGGATTTCAGCGGCGAGATAGGCGGCATTTTTAGCTCCAGCACTGCCTATAGCTACAGTGGCTACCGGTATCCCGGCCGGCATCTGGGCCATAGAATAGAGAGCATCAACGCCCTTCAGTTCGTTAATGGCCAGAGGAACGCCGATCACAGGCAGGGTAGTCCAGCTGGCCAGAACTCCGGGCAGATGGGCAGCACCTCCGGCGGCAGCAATAATCACTTCAATTCCTTGGCTTTGCGCAACTAGTCCGTACTCTCTAGCCTTTTCCGGGGTGCGGTGAGCTGATATTACCTTGACTTCATAAGAAACGCCAAGCCCATCTAATATTTCTTGTGTTGGCAACATTGCTTCAGTATCTGACTTGCTGCCCATAACTATAGCTATTAGCGGCATAATATTTACCTCACTTCTTGTGTCCCCCTCTTTTTTGAAGGAGAAGGGGCAAATGTTTTACAAAGAGGTTTTTGTCCCTCTAAAACTTCTTTTTAAGCTACTTACCATCAGCGAAGTGCAAGTAGTTTTGCGAAAGAATTTTGTTCCTTCGGGCATTTCTTTACTGACCATTCTTTATATCAGCGATGTCTTTACGATAGTGGCAGCCTTCAAAGTGAATTCTTGTAACGTTAGCATAAACCTTTTCTCTGGCTTCGGCAATAGTCTTGCCTCTGGCAACCACTGTAAGCACTCGCCCACCGTTGGTCAATACCTGTTCAGATTCCAGTCTAGTACCGGCATGAAATACCAGAATATCTTTATCCAGACTATTCAGCCCGCTAATAAGGAAGCCTGTTTTGTAGTCTGCTGGATAACCACCTGATGTCATTACTACGCCAACACAGGCATCTCCACTCCACTCTATGTTTATTTGATCAAGGTTGTTGTTAATCACTGCTAGTATTATATCCACTAAATCTGTTTTTAGTAGAGGCAGAATAACTTGTGTTTCTGGGTCGCCGAAGCGGGCATTAAATTCCAGTACTTTGGGCCCATCATCGGTGACCATTAACCCGCCATAAAGAACACTTCGGTAAGGTCTTTTTTCTTGAGCCATTGCTTGCACTGTCGGCTTCATGATTGTTTCCGTTATTGTTTTTGCCAATTGTGAAGAATCAAAATGTGGTGGACTATAGCTGCCCATACCGCCGGTATTGGGACCCTTGTCACCATCAAAAACCGGCTTGTAGTCACAGGCAGTCACCATTGGAATTACAGTGCGGGTGTCGGTAAATGCAAAAGCGCTTAGCTCTCTTCCTATAAGATACTCTTCAATAACTACCCTGTCTCCGGCAGCACCAAAAACTCTAGCCTCCATGATATTAGACAAGGCATCAAGGGCCTGTCTAATGGAATCAGCTATAGTCACTCCTTTGCCGGCTGCCAATCCATCGGCTTTAACAACAACAGGGGGCGAGAGCTGTTTTACGTACTTTCCTGCCTCAGTGTATGAAGAGAAGGCGGCACCTCGGGCACAGGGAATATTATACTTTTGCATTAGTTCCTTAGTAAATACCTTACTGGATTCTATGTGGGCGGCGGCTCTGGTGACACCAAAAATAGGGATACCACTTTTCTGAAACCGGTCAACAATGCCATCCGCTAGAGGTGCCTCTGGCCCAACAACAGTAAGATCAATATCTTTTTCTAAGGCTAGCATGAGCAGTGACTCCGTATCGGTATAGCTGATAGCCAAGTTTTGGGCGAGTTCGACTGTGCCGCCGTTACCCGGAGCGACATAAATCTCTTTAACCTTGGGGCTCTGGGATAGCTTCCAAGTTAGAGCGTGCTCTCTGGCACCGCCGCCAATGATTAATATTTTCAGTACTTAGCTCCTCATATTCTTTCAATTTCACCTTCTGTATCCTTCTCTTTTAGAAAGAAGGAAGGGAGAAGATGCTTTGGAGAGGCTTTGTTCCTTCGGGCTGCCCCTGCCAGGGTATTCTCGCCAGCTTCTCTGCTAGCAGCTGGTACTTTAATCATTTTACTTCCAATACTCTTGTGGGGGATGAGCTAAAATAAATTCGTTTAGAAGCTCTATTGTCTCGTTTAAGAGTTGAATACCGGTACCAGTAAACGGTTCTGTGGTTCCTTGCTCAATCAAATTGGAATCTTGCCTTCTACTCCTTGTCTTATCAAATTTATCGTCGTATTATGAAGCTCTATCGCCTGCATATATTTGTTGTGAATGTTTACCATAGAGTCTGAGGAGGGGGGATCTATTTATAGTTCTTAGCTAAGCAACCCGGTAACTATTTCGTTTACCTCTCGCCCGTCGGCTCTGCCTTTAAGATGTGGTATGAGTTTAGACATGACTTTGCCCTTATCACTAGGACTCTGGGCACCTATCTGACTAATAACCTGCCTGGCGGCGGTCATAATTTCCTTGCGGCTTAGCTGTTGGGGAAGGTATTCTTTCAGGATAGCTATCTCAGCTTCTTCTTGAGCCGCCAGGTCATCGCGGTTTCCTTGTTGGAAGGCAGTAATACTTTCTTTGTGCTGCCTGACCTCCTTGGCGATAATACTGAAGAGTTCTTGGTCACCAAGCATAGCCTGCCTGTTGGCGATTTCAGCATTCTGAATGTTTGCTAACAGGAGGCGAATAACTGAAGTTTTTATCTTGTCTCCGCTCCTCATCGCCTGTTTAAGGTCATTAGTTAATTTTTGCTTTATGTTTGCTTCCATTTTTAACTAGGAGTTAGATGTTTACCGTTTTCTGATAGCTCTGGCTAATTTGGATGCTGCTCGTCTTGAGGCGACTTCTTTGCGCCGGCGCCTGCTAATTGGTTTTTGGTAGTGTTTCCGACGGCGCGCCTCAGAGATGATGCCGTCCTGTTGTACCTTTCTGGTGAACCGTTTGAGTAAACTCTCGAAGTTTTCCCCTTCGTTAGCCATTATTTTGGCCAAGTAACATCAACTCCTTTCTAAAACTTCAACACAGTGTAGTAGCTAAATTGATAGATAGACTCTATATATTACGCCAGACGGCTAATCATGTCAAGGAAAAACAGAGAGAGTGCCGTGTGGTGATAAAGCCATCGGATATAAACGGCTATTATCACCGTCTCTTTGTGGTTATGCTTACCAGAGAATAGAACTATTGTTTACTATTCGAGGTCATTTCGGCTATCGATAGGTTTCTGACAGTGTCAATATCCTTTTAATAGACTTTGTAGCTGCCGACAAGCTGGGTAATAATCATATAATTAGGGGGTTAAAACTTCTTAAAACTGCTTTTCTTAGACTTATTCTTATGTTTTTTTAGGTTCTTCCAATCTTACTTCTTCAAACTTCTCCTTAATCTGATGTAAGATATTGGACAGTGTTCTTGAGTTATACTGCTCTAAGCAACGGATACTCTTCTTGACGGGAAAGTAAGGCGGGCAGGGAGTTTTCAATGCTTTCCGAACGGTCTGCTGGCTGATATTGAAGATTGGTGCTGGCTTCTTTTCCCCTTTACCATTTTTGCGGAATAGTCACAAAAACTCATCGTCTCACTGCCTTTTAAGCCAGCCACGCCGGCCTCCGATTCATCACAGATATATGTCGGTAGTGGACAGTTAAGATGGGCCCACTAAGATTATAGCCATTGTCCTGATAACGACTGTACTCTGGTGGTAGATCTAGTTGGGTATCAAAGTTTGCTTACGGTCTGTGGCTCTTTAAATTAGGTAGTCATTAAATATTACCAGAATAGCATATGTTCACCAGTTAAGTTGCAAGATTTGTTATTTTCTATTATTGACAGAATCAATTATTTGTCTTATTATTGTTTTAGCAAAGTAATATTTAATGATTTAAGCATCATGGTACCATTAGACAACTACTTTAATGTCATAGAGGTCGGTCGTCGTCTCAGAGTTCATTCAGAGACGGTTAAGCGCTTATGTCGGCAGGGGGACTTGCCGGCAATTAAGTTCCACAATACCTGGCTGATTGCAGGAGATGATCTTGATAACTTTGCTGGAACCTACATTTCTAAACGTGGTGCCAGAAAAAAGTTAATATAATTTGATACAGTAGGGGAAGAAAATGGAGGCAACATAGTGAAACATAAGTTAATTTTTAGAATATTTGCGATAGTCCTTACTTTATCGTTACTGATGCTAGCCTGGCCAGTATCGCAGGCCTTAGCAGCGGAAACTATTACGCTCGAGGATGATAGTGACAACATTATTAACGAAGCTACAATTGGCGATCGCTTTTGGGTTAAGGGCACGCAATTTGAAACAGATAGAGAAGAAGTTAGTATCTATCTCTCTAGTCAGGACGCTGAGCCGGGTGCTAATACCGAGATCGATGATGAGGTAACCATATATCACTGGTTTGCCTCGGCCTCTATCATCAGTGGTTCCTTTAAAATTGAGATCCCAATACTACCGGATATCCTTGATGAAGGTGATGATGCACCTGAAGCAGTGCATGGTGGTACTTACTACATTTACGTTACTTATTATAATTCAGACAATATAGAATCCAAGGCTAGCTTCACTATGGCTGGTATTGCCGAGATTGGGCTGGACATTGCTAATGGTACAGTGAACACTGAGGTTGAGATTATAGGAGATGGTTTTGCTCTTAATGAGGTTGTCACTATAACGTATGATAGTACTGCCTTAGCCATAGAAAGCGGGGATGGTGAAACTGATAGCAATGGTGCATTTATCCTGACTGTCATAATCCCAGAGAGTGTTTTCGGAGACCACACTATAACCGTCTTCGGTCAGGACTCCCTTGCGGAGCTTGAGGCCATCTTTGCCATGGAGCCAAAGATAGTCATAGCCCCCCTTAATGATAATTTTGTGACAGTAACTGGCACTGGTTTCGCCCATAGGGATGATGTTGATGTCGCCTTTAATGGTATTGAGGTGGCAGTGAAGAAGACAGACAGTGATGGCAGCTTTGACACTTTTTTTGCTGTGCCCGAAACCGTACCGGGCAGTTATGATGTGCTAGCTGAGGACGGCGATGGTAATTTTGCTGAGGCAGAATTTATCGTTAACGCAAATCCAGAAATAAGTATGGTTCCCACTTCAGGTATTGTCGGTGATGAGATCACAGTTACCGGAACAGGTTTTGCCATCGACTCAAGTGTAACTATTTCCTTTGATGGTACCAGTGTTGGCACCGCCCTCACTAGTCCCAGTGGTAGTTTTAACAGTACCGCTGTGACTGTTCCTACCGGTACCCAGGGTGCTCATACCATAAAAGCTGAGGACGGCGATGGTAATTTTGCTGA
>CAJWSH010000023.1 GCA_913046255.1 uncultured Dehalococcoidales bacterium | reverse complement strand
TTTTTCGACTCTTTTTTGTCTTTTTAATCGGTGGTGCTTTCTCCAGAACCAGCTCAGGCATTTTGTCCTCCGATGCTTCTTCTGGAACTAATTGTGGTATTTCTTCTGAGACTAATTCAGTTTTTCGACTCTTTTTTGTCTTTTTAATCGGTGGTGCTTTCTCCAGAACCAGCTCAGGCATTTTGTCCTCCGATGCTTCTTCTGGAACTAATTGTGGTATTTCTTCTGAGACTAATTCAGTCTCCGTTTCCTCCGTTGCTTTCTTGCAAGTTGGGCACTGAGCTGGAATGAGCTTACCGATGATTACATTTTCCTTAAGTCCAATAAGTCTATCTGCCTTTCCGTAAACTGCGGCATCGGTAAGGACTTTGGTGGTCTCCTGAAAAGAGGCGGCTGCTAGCCAGCTAACAGTGCTTAAAGAGGCTCTGGTGATACCCAGAAGTACAGTATGGGCGGTGGCTGGTTCACCCCCTTCGGCCAACACCTTGGCATTAATTTCCTCGTAACTGAATTTGCCTATCAACTCTCCAGGTACCAAGTCAGTATGACCTGAGGAATCAATGCGCACCTTAGCCAGCATTTGACGGGCGATGACCTCAATGTGTTTGTCATTTATATGTACTCCTTGGGAGCAATATACCTTCTGCACTTCCTCTACTAAGTATCGCTGGACAGCCTCTTTCCCCAAAATACTCAGAATATCCTGTGGGTTGATAGAACCATCAGTGAGTTGTTGCCCTGCCTTTACCGTATCTCCTTCTTGAACACAGATATGGACGGCTGCCGAAACAGCATACTCCCGCTCTTCCGTCTCCTTGTATTTGATTGAGAGTTGCTTATCAGAAATAGTTACTTCACCAGCAACACGAGCCAGAATAGGCTGGCTTTCAGTAAGAGCTGCTGATGATGACAAAGTTTTCTTCTTCCTCTTTGTCTTCTTTTCTGGGGTCGGACTGGCCAGCACAGTGCCGATATCTACCCATTGGCCATTCTCTACCATCACTTCCCACCTAGGCAGTAGCGCATATTCATCATGGAAGATATCCATAGCGGTAACCTTAATCCACCTCCCATCCTTACTTTCCACTACTTCAACTACGCCGTTTATTTCTGATATTATTGACTGAGCTTTGGGTGGTCTTGCTTCAAAAAGCTCTTCTACTCTGGGTAAACCACTGGTGATATCAACCCCGACAACACCACCAGTATGAAAGGTGCGTAGCGTCAGCTGAGTGCCTGGTTCCCCAATACTTTGGGCGGCAATTATACCTACCGCCGTGCTGAGGTCAACCAGATGGCCTCGGGCAAGGTCTCGGCCATAGCACCACTGGCAGATGCCCCGTTTAGATTGACAGCTAAGAGGAGATCTGACTTGAACCTTAGTGAGCCCGGCAGCGATGATTTCACTTGCCTTCTGCTCATCAATCTCTTCATTTGGGGAAACTATGGTTCCCCCAGTGTTAGGATTAATCAGTTTATTGACTGTTAAGCGACCTGTTATTCGATCAGCAAGTGACGGAAGCAGTCCATTGTTCTGAGATTCAGAGAGCCATATCCCTTCAGTAGTGCCACAGTCCTCTTCAAGGACAATAGCATCCTGGGTAACATCAATGAGACGTCTAGTGAGATAACCGCTACCGGACGTTCGAAGCGCTGTATCAGCCAGTCCCTTGCGGGCACCATGAGTAGAAATAAAATATTCTAAGGCACTCAAGCCTTCACGAAGGCTTGACTTGATGGGAAAATCGATGATTCTACCTGCTGGATTAATCATAAGCCCTCGCATACCAGCCAGCTGCCTGATTTGGGAAATGTTCCCCTTAGCTCCTGATGTTGCCATCATGTAGATGCTACCGTACTTATCAAGGGACTCAGATATAGCATTGGTAATTCGATCAGTAGTTTCCGTCCATACTTCTATGACGCCGTTATATCTTTCATCTTCAGTAATTAAACCTTTCTGAAACTGACTTCCAATAATGGCAGACCTTTCCTCGGCCTCCTCTAACAGCTTCTTCTTTGCTTGGGGAATTTCAACATCACTCATAGAAATAGTAAGCCCCGATTTGGTGGCGTAATGGAAGCCTAGTTCCTTTAAGCTATCTAGTATCACCGCTATATCTTCGTTCTTATCTAGTAATTTAGTACAATCGACTATTATTTGCTTTAAGCTTGACTTATCAATGGCTTTATTGTGGAAGCCCAATTTTGAGGGTAAGACCTCGTTAAAGATGATACGCCCAACGCTAGTTTTTATTCTTTTTCCATCTTGTTGTCTGAGATTAATATCAGCTCTTAAGCCAATAGCACCGAGATCATAGGCAAGCTTTGCTTCTTCATAGCTGCCAAAGATCCTACCTTCCCCTTGTATCCCGGGCCTGATAGTGGTCAAGTAGTAAATCCCAAAAACCATATCCAATGTCGGCATCACCACTGGCTCACCACAACTCGGCAGCAGCATATTGTGGATACTGAGCATCATTTCTCTAGCTTCCTTGACCGCTGTCTGAGATAATGGGACATGAGCTGCCATTTGGTCACCGTCAAAGTCAGCATTAAAGGCGGCACATACCAGAGGATGTAGCTGAATGGCGCTGCCATCAATCAGTACCGGTTCAAAGGCTTGAATACTAAGTCGATGAAGGGTTGGTGCTCGGTTTAGTAACACCGGTCGCTCTTTGACAACCTCCTCCAAGAAGTCATAAACCTCAGGTTTAGCGCTCTCCACTAAGCGGCGAGCACTCTTTATGTTGTGGGCCAGTCCACTCACCACCAGTCGGTGCATAACAAATGGCTTGAACAGTTCTAGAGCCATTCGACGGGGCAATCCACATTGATGAAGTTTGATCTCTGGGCCAACAACGATAACCGAACGCCCGCTATAATCAACTCGCTTACCCAGCAGATTCTGACGGAAACGGCCCTGTTTACCCCGCAGCATGTCCGATAATGACTTTGCCTTGTGGTCACCGCTAATAGAGATAGCCCTTCCCCTTCGGCCATTATCGATGAGAGAATCAACCGCTTCTTGGAGCATCCTTTTCTCATTACGGATAATAATTTCTGGTGCTCCTATGTCTTTCAAATGGTGTAAGCGGTAATTACGGTTAATGACTCTTCGATACAGGTCATTAAGGTCACTGGTGGCAAAACGTCCTCCGTCCAGTTGAACCATAGGTCTAAGATCAGGAGCCAAGACAGGCAGCACAGTTAAAATCATCCATTCTGGCTTATTATTACTGCGGCGAAATGCCTCTATCAGTTGCAATTGCTTTATCGTCTTCTTGCGGCGTTGACCTGAAGTAGTATGAGTTTCCTCAATGAGTCGATTACGTGTTTGGTCGAGGTCAATATCTTTAAGTAGCTTGAGGATGACTTCAGCCCCCATTCCGGCCTCAAAAACATGGTCAAAATCATCAACATGCCCATATTCCTTCTTATATTTTTCCTTCAATTCTTCCTTATATTTTTTCTTCAATTCACGATAGTGGTTATCGGTAAGTAGGTTGGATACTTTAAGACCCTTTAGTTCTTCTACTACTTTAAGATGAGCTTCTTTAAGTTTGGCCTCTTCATCATTAGAATTGCTCCGTAGTTGGTTTATTTCTTCCACTGTTGTTTCTTGCTTGAGCTCCATATCTGCTATCTTAGCTTCCAGAGTACTCTTACGCTCAGTCGCTTGCTGTGAAAAATTCTCTTCAAGTTGTTTAAGTGCTTCTTGGCGTACCTCTTCGTCAACAGAGGTTATAATATAATGCGAGAAGTACAGAACACGCTCTAGGTTTTTGGCCGAAAGGCCGAGTATTAATCCTATTCGACTAGGTATTCCTCTGGCAAACCAAATATGAGAAACCGGAGCTGCCAGCTCAATATTTCCCATTCGTTCCCGTCTAACCTTTGAACGGGCTATCTCAACGCCACACTTATCACAAATAATTCCCTTATAACGCATCCTCTTGTATTTCCCGCAAGCACACTCGAAGTCCTTGGTCGGGCCAAAAATTCTCTCGCAGAAGAGTCCATCTCTTTCTGGCTTTAAGGTGCGATAATTGATGGTCTCCGGTTTAGTTACTTCACCATAGGACCAACTACGAATCTGTTCTGGTGAAGCCAGAGATATACGGACTGCATCAAAATCGTTAACTTCCAGCATTTTATGCTTTTACCTCTTCTTCTTTTGTCTTTTCTGTCTTTGTCTCTTTTTCTCCCTGAATGACCTCAGGTACTATATCCGATGATTCCTGAGAATCTTCAGACTTTATTTCTGGTTTGATAGGTTCTTGAATCTTCTCAGGCTTAATTACATTTTTCTCATCATTAATTACTTCAACGGCCAGTCCTAAGCTCTGTAGTTCCTTGACTAAAACCTTGAATGATTCTGGCACACCAGGTGTCACAATATCTTCACCTTTCACTATAGCCTCATATGTTTTAGCTCGCCCAGTGATATCATCTGATTTAATAGTCAGTGCTTCTTGGAGATTGTGGGCTGCTCCATAAGCCTCAAGTGACCATACCTCCATTTCACCAAAGCGTTGGCCACCAAATTGGGCCTTACCGCCTAGAGGCTGTTGGGAAATTAAAGAATATGGCCCGGTAGCCCGAGCGTGCACCTTGTCTTCAACTAGGTGAATTAGCTTCATCATGTAGATATAACCCACTGTCACCGGTTGATCAAATGTCTCACCGTTCCATCCATCACGAAGTATAACCTTGCCACTGATAGGTGACGGTAGATTTCTTTCTTTAGCTAAAGTGTTTACTTCCTCTTCCAGTTCTTGTTGGTTGAAGTCATTTACAGCTTTACCTTGTTCCTTGAGCCACAGACGCAGGCATACCTCCCTTGCTTCTCCTGGATAGTCATCGCTGAATACCTTGTCTCCGTCATAGCCCTGCTCATTCAGCCACTCTTTAGCAAGTTCCAGTTGCACAAATGACTTATCATTGGTAGCATTAAAGCTAACTGCCCCCACTTTTTGCACCATCCATCTTCTGGCTAAAGCATCTTCAATCGCAGTATCATTAGCGCCATCAAAGACAGGGGTAAGCGCTTTGAAGCCCAGCATTTCGGCAGCCCAACCGAGGTGTGTTTCCAGAATCTGGCCTAAATTCATTCGTGACGGTACGCCTATAGGATTAAGAATGATATCAATTGGTGTACCATCGGCAAGGAAGGGCATGTCCTCAACTGGAGCAATAATAGAAATAACTCCTTTGTTACCATGTCGCCCAGCTAGCTTGTCGCCCACGGAAATTCTCCGTTTCTGAGCTACCCATACCTGTACCCATTTGTTAACCCTGACTGGCAGTTCATCGCCAGTTTCACGGGAGAAAACTTTGACATTTATCACTTTGCCCCATTCGCCATGAGGCATTCGTAAAGAGGTATCTTTCACCTCACGAGCTTTTTCGCCAAAGATGGCCCGTAAGAGCTTTTCTTCAGCCGACAACTCAGTCTCCCCCTTAGGGGTTATTTTACCGACTAAGATATCGCTTGGACCCACTTCAGCACCAATCCGGATAATACCGTCTTCGTCGAGTTCGCGCAGGTTCTCTTCGCCAACATTAGGTATATCTCTGGTGATTTCTTCGGATCCTAATTTGATGCCCCGAGCTTCAATCTCATACTTGGAAATATGAATTGAGGTGAATTTATCCGTTTCGACCAAGCGACTGCTTATAATAATAGCATCCTCAAAATTATATCCTCTCCAGCTCATAAAGGCACACAATATATTCTGCCCCAGTGCTAGTTCCCCCTGTTCTGTAGCTGAGCTGTCAACTAAAACCTGACCTACCTCAACACGTTCGCCCTTGCTGACTATCGGGCGCTGGTTGATACAGGTCCCTTGATTGGTGCGGACAAACTTCATTAATGAGTAAGTGTCTTCTTTCCCATTATCTCCAGTAATCACAATCTGTAACCCAGTAACCGAACTTACTATTCCAGGATTACGAGCAAACAGTACTTGCCCACTGTAGCGGGCAGCTTCTATTTCCATGCCGGTAGCCACCAAAGGTGCCTCAGGACGGAGTAGGGGTACTGACTGCCGCTGCATATTAGCTCCCATCAAAGCACGGTTAGCATCATTGTGCTCAAGAAATGGTATCAGTGATGCGGCAACACTGAATATCTGCTTGGATGATACATCCATAAAGTCAATCTTAGCTGGCGCCACATACAAATATTGGTCACCCAGCCTGGCTTCAATCTTTTCATCTATAAACTGGCCATTTTCACCAAGCCGAGTATTAGCTTGAGCAATGATATCTTTATCCTCTTTATTGGCTGGTAAATAGACAATCTCATCAGAGACAAAGGGCACCACTCTTATCATTCTTGGAGTAAGTCCGGTCAGTTTGGTGACAAGTCTGGGTGTAATTTTAGATCCAGGCTTAATTACGATTTTGCCCTTATCATCAAGCACTATTTCTTCAACTACTCTACCCAGTAGTTTGTCGGAGGTATTATCTATTTCGCTGATAACCCTGCGATAGGGCGTCTCAATGAAACCATAGCTGTTAATTCTGCTATAGGTTGCCAGAGAGCCGATGAGACCAATATTAGGTCCCTCCGGTGTCTCAATAGGGCAAATTCTACCGTAATGAGAAAAATGGACGTCGCGAACATCAAAGCCAGCACGCTCGCGAGATAGACCACCTGGCCCCATCGCTGACAGACGGCGCTTATGGGTCAATTCAGCCAGTGGGTTTGTCTGGTCCATGAATTGTGAGAGTTGTGAGCCTCCGAAGAACTCTCTGATAGCAGCCACTATCGGACGAATGTTTACTAGAGTACTCGGAGTAATTGCGTCAGTGGGGATAATACCCATTCTCTCTCTGGCGACCCGTTGAAGGCGGGCCAACCCGATTCGAAATTGATTTTGAATCAGTTCGCCGACGGTACGCACTCGTCGGTTCCCCAGATGATCAATATCATCGGCAGTGTCATCACCATTATTGACCATAATGAGATGCCTGACAATCTCGATGAAATCTTCCTTTGTTAACGCCCGTTCGTCCTTTCCAACCTTATCTCCAAGTCCCAATCGTTGGTTAAGCTTGTAGCGACCAACAATTCCTAGGTCATAATGGCGACGATTAAAGAATAGGTTAGCTATTAATTTTTTGGCATTGTCCAAATTTGGTGGATCTCCGGGGCGTACCCTTCTATAGATATCAATCAATGCCTCGGACTCATTTCTGATCAATGGGTCTCGTCCTATCGTTTGTCGGATAAAACTGTGCTCTGAAGAGTTATCTTCTTTAGAGAACATTTCGAGTAGCTCATCATCACTACCATAACCAATGGCCCGTAAGAGTGTGGTAACTGGAATCTTACGCCGGCCATCTATCTTGACTGAAATTATATCCCGGCTGCTGGTCTTAAATTCTAACCAGGCGCCACGACTGGGAATTAGACTGGCACAGCATAATCGGCGACCACTGGTGGCATCCTCTTCAACAGTAAAATAGGCACCAGGTGAACGTAGTAGCTGAGATACTATGACTCGCTCAGTACCGCTGGTAACAAAGGTGCCCTTAGCTGTCATTAATGGGATGTCACCAAAGAATAAGTCAAATGGTTCCTTGATTTCCCCAGTTCCTTTAACCAGCAACCTTGCCTTAACATATAGGAGTACTGAGTAGGTTTGGTCACGCTGGTAACATTCCTGTTCACTGTGATGAGGGTCGCGGAACTCGTAGCCAATAAAACTGAGCTCTAACCTGTTGCCTGTGAAGTCCTTTATGGGAGATGCCTCTTCCAATAATTGCTTTATGCCTTCCTCTTGTAACCACCGAAATGAGTCTAATTGGATTTCAGTTAAATTGGGGACATCTATTATCTGGGGTAACTTGGCGTAGGATTTTCTAGAAGCAGAAGGTTTCTCTCCTGCGGAAAGTGTTGGTGATTTAGATACCATCTCTGCTCCCTAAATAGACGTGTGAAAACCGCTTGCTTCGATGCGAACGCAAAATAAAAACGTGGCTAATCAAAAGGCACAAAAGGGTGAAACATTAAGAGGCATAATTTCAAACAGATATGATACCACTATTAGTAATATTTGTCAAGTCCCATCCACTATTCCTCAAGGTAATCATTTCTTGATGTTATATATAGAAGTTAATATGCTAAAAAGAATAGCTTTAAAAGCTAACTGGAACAAATGGCTTGCTGCTACTTATAGATGCTATTGTTGACGCCTAACCGAGCCTGTGATAGTATTAAGATGCCCAGATACAGCAGCTACAAAGGGGGTTAAATTAAATCCCCTTTTTATTTATCCTTCACTACTCGGTATTATATTATTAATATACTCGGCTCAGGGGTAGGTTTTATGTCATTAGAGGAAGAATTAGCCGAGCTATCGTCCAAAAAAGAAACACTGCTAACTATTGGTGTCTTTGATGGAGTGCATCTCGGTCATAAACACTTATTCAAACGACTAACCCTGCAGGCCGAAAAGCAGAACTTAATTAGTAGCGTGATAACTTTTAATCAGCATCCACAAGCAGTGTTGTCACCACAAAACAAACTGTCCTTCTTAACCGGCCTAGAACAGAAAATCAGGCTTATTAAAAACGAGGGGATTAAAGCCGTCATTACCCTATCTTTTACACCGGAGCTGGCTCAGACCAGTGCCCATCAAATTGTTAGTCTGTTGCAAAAATATCTTAGAATGCGTGGGCTGGTGCTTGGTCCTGATTCTGCTTTGGGACGAAACCGAGAAGGCAATATAAATACCCTCCGTACATTGGGGCAGAATATGAATTTCAGCGTAATAGTAGTGCCCCAAGCAACGATAAACGGAGAAGTTGTAAGTAGCACCATTATCAGAAGCGCCCTAGACAAGGGTGATATGAAAAAGGTGTACAATATGAGCGGTCGCTACTTCCGCCTTGAAGGGCGTGTTATCACCGGAAATAGCCGAGGCATAGAGTTAGGTTTTCCTACCGCTAACTTGGACATTGACCCGCAGCAGGCGCTGCCGGCAGACGGTGTTTATGCCGCCCTGGCCTATATTGATAACAAGAGCCATCAGTCAGTGGTCAATATCGGTAAGCGGCCTACCTTTGGAGATGGTAGACGAATCGTGGAGGTCTATATTCTAGACTATCATGGCGACCTGTATCGTTATGATCTAAAAATTGATATAATAGAGCGACTACGTGGTGAAAAAAGATTTACTACCGTCGAGGAGCTAAAGAAGCAAATCACAAAGGACGTAAAACGAACAAGAATCATATTAAAGGGCACAAAGTAGATATGGATACAATAAAAATGTCTCCCAAGGATATTTTAAAGCTACTGCGGCGGGGGGTAGCTGAGGTCATAATTAAAGAAGAGCTGGTTGAACTACTAGGCTCAGGCAAGAAACTGCGGCTAAAGGAAGGCTTTGACCCTAGCTTTCCCGATATCCATCTGGGGCATATGGTTGCCCTTAAGAAGCTACGGGAATTTCAGGAATTGGGCCACCAGGTCATTCTCATTGTTGGTGACTGGACGGCTATGATTGGTGATCCTACTGGTATCTCCACCACTCGGCCAATGTTATCAGCCAAGCAGGTAAAAACCAATGCTCAAACATATATGGAACAGTTCTTCAAGATAGTTGACAAGACTAAAACTGAGGTCAGGTGGCAGAGTGAGTGGTTTGGCACATTCACTCTAGCTGATGTTATTCAGCTTACCAGCAAGTTCACCATAGCTCAATTATTGGCTCGGGAAGACTTTAACAAAAGATACAACGCTGGGCGTCCAATAACGATGGCTGAATTTCTCTATCCCTTGCTCCAAGCCTATGACTCGGTAGCCATTCAAGCCGATGTCGAATTTGGCGGCACTGACCAGAAGTTTAACTTGCTGGTTGGCCGAGAACTGCAATCAATGATAGGCCAACGCCCGCAACAACTCCTCTTGGTTCCTATTCTCATCGGCACTGATGGCAGTCAGAAGATGAGCAAAAGCTTAAATAACTATATTGGCGTCGCTGAGCCAGCCGAAGAGATATATGGCAAAGTAATGTCTATCCCGGATAGTCTCATAATAGACTACTTTGAATTGGTGACCGATGTTCCAGAGAAAGAACTTGGAGAATTTAAGCAGATGCTTGAGAACGAAACTGTTAATCCGATGGAGCTTAAAAAGCGGTTGGCAGGGGAAATAGTAAGCCAACTATATAACCAAAAGGCAGCCAGTGAAGCTGAGGGACACTTTAAAAAAGTAGTGCAAGAAAAAGAAGTGCCAGACGAAATACAACGAGTAGAGATAACCGAAGACTTACTGCAAAGAATAAAAGCTCGCTCATTTACAGAGAAAGGATTTGCGGGTAATACCAGAGAGATCGGCAAGTCTGAAACTAAAGCATGGATTGTATCAGTTCCTCTGCTGTTATGTGAAATAGACCTAGTTAAAAGTCGTAGTGATGCTAAGCGTCTTATAGCACAAGAATCTGTTCGTATAGATGGCAGGACAATTTGTGAGACAAATGGTAATATCAAGATAGGCAGCATAATCAAGGTAGGACAACGCCGTTGGATGCAAATGGTTGAAGTTGATTAGCAATGAACAGATGAGGTTGTTTAATGAAGGGGCAAAAAGTAAATATTTGATAAGCAACCCTAAAGCACTGCTTTGATAAAATGATAAATTCAGATATACGTGAATAACCATAGCAAAAGGAGTAAAAATATGAGCGACTTACGTATTCCAGGACCGACACCCTGCCCTGATGAAATTCTAAATGCGATGAGCCGGCAAATGATAAACCACCGTGGCCCGGAGTTTGCTCAGATTTTAGTCGATGTAACTGCCAAACTAAAGCAGCTATTCCAGACCAAGAATGATGTTTTTCTACTGACCGCTTCAGGGACGGGAGGACTGGAGGCAGCCATTGTTAACACCCTGTCGCCTGGGGATAAGGTCTTATCGGTATCTATCGGTGTCTTTGGAGATCGTTTTGCCACTATCGCACAGCAATTTGGTGCTGAGGTGACGGCGCTGCGTTTTGAGTGGGGCAAGGCGGCTGACGCCAATGCTGTCATGAAAGCACTGCAAGCCGACCCAGAAATCAAGGCAGTATTGGTTACCCACAATGAGACTTCTACCGGTGTTACCAATGACTTGGCTCGAATTAGTCAGGTGGTAAAGGAATTTGATAAGCTTCTGTTAGTTGATGCCATCTCAAGTCTGGGTTCAATTGAGCTGCCGGTGGATGACTGGCAGTGTGATGTTACCGTTACCGGTTCCCAGAAAGGATGGATGGTTCCTCCGGGGTTGGCTATGGTTGCTATAAGTGATAAAGCCTGGCAGGCAAACGCCAAGGCTAAGATGCCTCGCTTCTACTGGGATTTTGCCAAAGCCAGGAACTACTTGGAAAAAGCGCAGACACCATGGACACCTGCTGTTTCCATCGTATTTGCTCTATCAATATCTCTGGGTATGATGCTTGATGAAGGCTTAACCAATATCATCGCCCGTCATGCTCGCATTGCTAAGATGACCCGTGAAGGAATGAAAGCATTGGGATTGAGCATCTTTGCTAACGAACATTATGCCTCCAATACGGTTACTTCAATAGCTGCCTCGACCGGACTTGATACTAAGAAGCTGCTCAAAATCCTGAGGGAAGAGCACCAGATTGTGCTTGGTGGTGGACAGGGTAGCCTTAGTGGTAAAATCTTTCGCATTGGTCATCTTGGTTGGGTTACCGAGAAGGATATTGAAAAAGTCTTGGAGACATTAGCGATAGTCTTACCACAAGCAGGATTTGTATACGAGGGGCTAGAGTGAAAGTTCTTGTAACTGATCCAATCTCTAATGAAGGCATAGATGTTTTGCATGGATATGCCAAAGTAGATGTTCAAACCGGGCTAAAGCCGGAGGAGATTCTTTCTATAATCGGTGACTATGAAGCCCTAATAGTTCGCTCTCAGACTAAGGTTACTGCCGACATTATAGAGGCGGGTAAGAAACTACAGGTTATCGGCCGA
>CAJWSH010000022.1 GCA_913046255.1 uncultured Dehalococcoidales bacterium | reverse complement strand
CATTACCGGTGCCATACTGACGGATATCAATACCGCGGGACCATTTAACTACTAGGTATGCAGCAGGCACTGAACCCAACAGGTAGGCAGCTATGCCCAATAAAACAAAGTAAATAACCATTATCACCCCTAGGAATTGCTATGAACTGGCTGGCTTGAGCGCCCGGCTTTGAGCCAGAGCGATAAGCTGCTCAGCTGATTCTTCGGGCACATAGGTACCACCAAGTATTGTCTCGGCGCTATCATCCAGGCCGTGATAATCACTGCCACCGGTGGCAATTAAGTCGTACTTTTTAGCTAACTGAGTGAGGCTTTCTATTTCATCTTCAGTATAGCTGTTATAGTTAACCTCCAGACCCACCAGACCAGTTGCCTTTAATTCGGCAATTAGCATCTCGGGGTTATTCACTGTTAACGGGTGTGCCAGCACCGGCAGACCGCAAGCTTTGATTACCAGCGCCACCGCTTCAGCAGGGGTTGTTTTCTGTCGCTTAATATAGGCTGGGCCTTTAAAACCTATATATCTGGTGAATGCTTCGTTAAGTTTGGTTATATAGCCCTTCTCCAGCATAGCCTGAGCAATATGAGGTCGCCCTATTGAACCACTGCCAGCTATCTCTTGGACTCGCTCCCAGTCAATGTGGATGTCTAAGTTTTTTAGTTTGGCAATCATTCTTCTAGCTCGTTGTCGCCGGGAACTGCGCAGACTGGCCAGGGTAGCCTTAAGCTTATGGTCAGTATAGTCTATAAAGTATCCGAGAATGTGAACCTCATTATCCGGGGCATAAGTAGAAAGCTCAACGCCGGGTATGACTCTGATTTTCTGCAAGTCTCTGGCTGCTTCAAGTGCTGGAGCGATGCCGTCCACGCTGTCATGATCACAGAGGGCAATAACTGTTAGCCCGAGCTTTGCTGCCCAATGAACAATGTCCTCCGGGCTGAATTTGCCATCGGAGGCAGAGCTGTGTATATGGAGATCTATCCTGGAGGTCACTACTCTATCTCCTGGTAAATTCTCTCAATGCTTGTTGCCTTGCCACTTTTATCATCTGCCTCGACCAAGATGCCATTGAATATGACTTTGCCCTTACCTATAGATAGACGGTGAGGTATCATAGTCAGGAAGCGGCGAATCACTGTATCAGCATCATCGCCGATAACTGAATCAAGCGGCCCAGTCATGCCAATATCGGTGACATAGGCGGTACCCTGGCTGAGCAGTCGGGTATCAATGGTGCCAACATGAGTGTGAGTGCCCAGCACAGCGCTGACACGTCCGTTTAAGTATTTTCCCATTGCCATCTTTTCTGATGTTGCCTCAGCGTGAAAATCAATAATAATAACTGTCGGTTGGGCTGGAAGCTCGGCAAGTAGCTTATCCATAGCTCTAAACGGACAATCATAGTTGCTCATAAATGTTCTGCCTATCAAATTCACTACCACTACCTGATTACTAATTAGATAACCCCTGCCGGGCACACCAGGAGGGTAATTTAACGGGCGCAGAATAGGCATCTCACTGTCGAGATAAGGCACAATCTCCTTTTGTGCCCATATGTGGTTGCCCGAGGTAAGCACATCGACGCCAGCTTCGAGTAGTTCATCAGCTGTAGCTGGAGTCAGACCTAAACCACCAGCAACATTTTCAGCGTTGGCGATAACAACATCCACGCCATATTGCTGCTTCAGGTCAGGCAGAAGCTCCTTGATTGCTCGTCTGCCAGGTCTGCCAATTATATCTCCGATGGCTAATACTAACATTGGCTGTCACGAGAGAAGATAGCCAGCTACTAGGGCTTGCTTCTTCTCTTTGTTCTTCCCTCTATTTGGCATAGTCTATGGCTCTTGTCTCCCGAAGCACGGTAACCTTTATCTGACCGGGATAGGCTAGACTTTCTTCTATCTTCTTGACAATGTCCCGGGCAAGCCTCATGGCGGTCAAATCGTCAATCTCCTCAGGCTTAACTAGGATGCGGACTTCACGGCCGGCTTGAATAGCATAGGACTTCTCTATGCCTTTGAAGCCATCGGCTATATCCTCCAGTGCTCTTAATCGTTTCAGATAGCTCTCCAGTGACTCACGCCTTGCCCCTGGTCTGGCGCTGGAAATAGCATCGGCGGCAGAGATGATAAAGCCCCAAATACTGGTATCACCAGTTTCAAAGTGGTGTTCAGCAACACCCTGAACTACTTGTTTAGACTTGTCCCACTGCTTAACTAGATCAGCGCCGATGGCGGCATGTGTGCCTTCCACCTCGCGGTCCAACGCCTTGCCGATGTCGTGAAGCAGCCCAGCCTTCTTAGCGATATCGGTATCAGCTTTCAGTTCCGAGGCAATCATACTGGCCAGATGAGCAACCTCAATACTGTGAGCGATCATATTCTGTCCGTAGCTGGTGCGATATTTAAGACGACCCAATAGTTTTATTAATTCCGGGTGCAGTCTATGCACTCCTACTTGATAGGTGGCCTGTTCGCCGGCGCTGTAAATGGTGGTATCTACTTCTTCTTTTGCTTTAGCCACCACCTCTTCAATGCGGGCAGGGTGGATACGGCCATCAAGAATAAGCTTATTTAGAGCAACGCGTGCCACCTCCCGCCGTACTGGATCAAAGCTGGATAGAGTAACTGCCTCTGGGGTATCATCGACAATCAAGTCAACGCCGGTAGCTTGTTCCAGGGCTCTAATATTACGGCCCTCTCGTCCAATGAGGCGTCCCTTCATCTCATCGCTGGGAATGGGCACAACGCTAGCCGTAGTTTCGGAGACAACTTCGGAGGCACTGCGCTGGATAACCTGGGACAGAATGTCTCGGGCTTTCTCATCAGCCTCCTCTTTTATTTTTAATTCCCACTCGTGCAGGCGCCGTGTCATTTCTGCTTGCATTTCAATCTCTATTTTCTCAAACAGTATTTTCTTTGCCTCATCGCTAGACATATCGGAAATCAGCTCCAGTTGCTTTAGCTGTTTCTCTTTAACTTCTTCAAGATTGACTCGAATTGACTCTATCTCCTTTTCTTTGCCGGCTAGATTACGTTCCTGTTGCTCGGCACCTTCCAGTTTGTGTTCCAGGGTCGCTTCCTTTTGCGTCAGACGGTTTTCTTGGCGCTGTAATTCAGTACGTCGCTCTCGATACTCGCTCTCACCGGTTGACTTGATTTTGTCTGCCTCTTTTCTCGTCTCGTGGAGTAGATTTTTAGCCCCAAGATTGGCCTCGGCAATTAGTTTTGCTGCTTTTCTTTGGGCGACGCGAATTTGCCAGTTGGCTCTCATTCCCCGGGAGAGAAGGATAGCCATGCCACCAAAAATGACACCAATAACAAAACTAAAGAGAAAGGCTAATATTTGTGGTACTCCAAGTGTAAGACCCTCTCCCATTTTTCACCTCCTTGTTTTCTAGTCTTTTGTTTTAGGGGTAGTCGGCGGGTAGCTCATACTACTTACTTTGTCGCTTGAATATCAAAGTAAAATGCTATCCTTGCTGATCCCCTATCTCTTGCCACAACCGCTCTGAAGTTTCTTTTATTACCCCGTAGCTAAAACCGCGTCGCTTGAGATATCCGCCCAGACGGCGGTGAAAGCTCTCGTAGTCAGACAGTGGCCGGCGGTAGGCATAACTTGCGGCTGCCTGATAAGCATTATGGTCGTCACTAATAGTGCTAATCACCTGCTCTATGATGTCGCTTGAGACCCCTTTTTGCCTTAGCTCTAGCTTGGTTAGTCTCTGGCTACGCGGGCTAAATGATTGACGGTTATCTCGCCAGAACTCGGCAAAAGCTATATCATCCACCAAGCCCTGCTCTATTAGCCTTTTTAGCACTGCCTCGACAATGTTATCAGAAAAGCCTCGTCTTAACAGTCGCTGCCTCATTTCATGTGCACTTCGGGGTCGATAACTGAGGTAGCGGTCGGCGGCATCATGACAACGCTGGAACTGGTCAGATCTGGCCAGTGACTCAATCTGGTTACCGGCTAGCTCCTGTCCCACCTCTAGTTTCTCTTTTACGGCCACCTCTGCCTTCAAGCTAAAGGCGCTCTTGCCGTTTAAGGATACCGTTACTCGTTTTCCCCGCCCTCGGCTAGTCCAGAGGGCAGTAATCATTGCCACTGTCCTTTTGCACTCCTTTTAATAAATCAAGCTGAGGTTGTACCTCAGCTTGATTCTAGCGCCTATATCTTCTTACTTTGCTATCAGTTGGTAGTGTATTAAACCGAAGAATTATAGGTGGTGACAGCTGAGGCTCTAACCTGCTGCTCAATCTCCTGAGTTAGCTCAGGAGATTGCTTCAGGTAATTTTTGGCACTCTCTCTGCCTTGCCCCAGGCGAATGTCACCATAGGAGAAGAAGGCACCGGCTTTTTTTATCACATCCAAGTTGACACCCAAGTCAATAATGTTGCCTTCTCGACTTATTCCGGCACCGAACATGATGTCGAACTCGGCGTTTCTAAATGGTGGTGACACCTTGTTCTTGATCACCTTGGCCCTGATGCGGCTGCCTACCATCACATTTCCCTGCTTGATAGATTCAATCCGTCTCAGGTCTATCCTTATTGAGCTGTAGAATTTCAGTGCCCGTCCTCCTGGTGTTACTTCTGGGTTACCGAAGATAATGCCTACCTTTTCCCTTAGCTGGTTGATAAAGACTACCGCCGTTCTTGAGCGGCCAATAGCTGCCGTCAGTTTTCTTAGCGCTTGTGACATCAGGCGGGCCTGTCGACCAACATGGGTATCTCCCATCTCTCCCTCAATCTCGGCCCGTGGTACCAGGGCGGCTACGCTATCAATGATAATGACATCAATAGCTCCACTCCTTACCAGTGTCTCCGTAATCTCAAGCGCCTCCTCACCGGTGTCTGGTTGAGAGATAAAAAGGTCATCAAGATTAACCCCACAATTGGCCGTGTATGAGGGATCCAAGGCATGCTCAACATCAACATAGGCAACTGTGCCGCCCAGTTTTTGAGCCTCAGCAATTATATGCTGACCCAGAGTTGTCTTTCCTGACCCTTCAGGACCAAATATCTCCGTAATCCGCCCTCTGGGGATACCGCCGACACCCAAAGCTATATCTAGTGCCAGTGAGCCACTGGGTATGATCGCTACCGGTAATCTGGCAGTGGCTTTGCCTAGTTTCATAATTGAGCCTGTGCCAAATTGCTTTTCAATCTGGGTGACAGCTATATCCAGTGCTTTTTCCTTCTCCGTGGTCATATTCGCCTTGTTTTCATCATAACATAGGAGGGGCAACTAAACAAGTTGCTATGCTTTCATTTGGGCTTCCTCATTATGCTCGTGCTTTGGGACTAATCTCTGACCGATTTGCAATAAATAATAAGAGGATTAGTATTGGCATCAAGGAATGTTAATGGAGCAACGTCTACTTTAATACGAGACTTATGTTGAACCTAGTGCAGAAGTTATTGGACCATATTTTATAACTGTTATCCCTTGCTATACTTCACGCCACTGTCCGGTGATTCCCAGGCCTCAACACTGGCAAGAGAGACCGGGGCTCCTTTTAGCCTGGGCTTAAGCTTATTATAAATGGTCCGGGCGATATTTTCCGAAGAGGGATTTATTTTATCAAACGGCGGTGTATCATTTAGACAGGTATGGTCAAATCTATCCAGAATATCACTTAAATGTTGTTTTAACTCAGTAAAGTCATAAGCGAGACCGATATCGTTAACCTGCGAAGCTTTAACCTTGACCACTACCCGGAAGCGGTGCCCATGAAGTGCCTCGCATTTGCCATTATAGCCCCTTAAGGAATGGGCGGCATCAAAATGTTGTTCTACGCTAACCTGGTACACTGTGCCTCCTTTAACTGTTTTCCAATCTGAGTATGCCCTGCAGCCCTTTTTTTAGCTCTCCCAGCAATTCTTTGACGGTCTTATCGCTTATCGGGTGCATAAGCTTTGGGGCAATCTCGACTAAAGGAACAAGAACAAAGGCTCTCTCGGTCAGTCGGGGGTGGGGAATGACCAATTCCTTGGTGTTAATAACCTCATTACCGTAAAACAGAATGTCTATATCAATTGGGCGGGGGGCATTAACTTTGCCTGGTTGTCGGCCCATTTTTCTCTCAATACCCTTGGCAACCATCAGTAGTTCTTCCGGTGCCAGTCTGGTAGAAAGCTGGCAAATCAGGTTGAAAAAGCGGGGCTGCTCACTATTTCCCACTGCTTCGGTATCATATACTGATGACACCTTCACTAGTTGCATTCTCTGTGACAGGTAATCAAGCGCTTTGTCAAGATTCTCTTGGCGCTCTCCTAGGTTGGAACCAAGACTAAGATAGGCCGTTACTGTTTCAGAGTTCATCTTGTCTTCTCCCTAAAATGGCATCGCTCATGCGACATACTCGCACCATTTCCCTGACATCATGGACTCGGACAATATCAGCTCCATTGGCAATACCAATAGCTATCGTAGTTGCCGTTCCCTCTAAACGCTGATCTGGAGGCAGGTCCAGCACCAGGCCAATCACCGATTTACGGGAGGTTCCCAGCAGGATTGGCCTGCCCAGAATTTTAAGTTCAGCCAGACGGCGGATAATCTCTAGATTTTGCTTTAGGCTCTTGCCAAAACCGATACCTGGGTCAATGATAATATTCTGCTCAGCGACGCCGGCTTTCTTAGCTAGGTTAATGCCCCTCTTTAGATCAGTGGTGACCTCGACCATTATATCATCAACAGGTCTGTCTCGCTGGTTTGAGGTTAGAATTATAGGCACTCCGGCTTTAGCTGCAATCTGAGCTAGCTTGGGATCCTTCTTTAGCCCCCAGACGTCATTAATTATTTTGGCGCCGGCGGCTACGGCGCGGCTGGCGACGGCTGATTTATAGGTGTCTATACTTATCGGCACAGATAATTCATCAGTCAGTTTTTCTATAACCGGGATAACCCGCTTGAGTTCCTCATCGGTAGATATCGGTTGCGAGTCGGGGCGGGTGGACTCACCTCCAATATCTATAATATCGGCTCCGTCGTTTATAAAGCGTCTTGCCTGTATCCCTACTGTAGTAAGATTACTAAAACCATCTCCGGAGAAGGAGTCAGGGCTTAAGTTCAGGACGCCCATAATATAGGTACGCTCTCCCCATCGAAACTTGGTACCCCCGCAGCTGGTAATTGCTGACGGTGAGTTGTTGTTTTGCAACTGTCCCTTCCTTCAGAATAGACATCTTTAGCTGGACAAATTTTTCTCATATTACATCGGTTATTCATAATTTATCAAGTATTACTACTTGGTTGTAACATCTATATTGACAACAAATGACTGATTGTGTATGATAAACTCGTGGTAGGTGTCGCTTGGGAAAGACTCTAGCTTTCTAAAAGTGACTTTAGGGGATGAGGTTTTGCAGTGATGGCTAGCAGCTAGCCACTAAAGTAAAAGGGGGTGTAAATAATATGTTAAGACCGGGGCCGTTAGAGATTGGGCTCATCCTAGTAATTATCCTTATTGTCTTCGGAGTTGGTAAACTGCCGCAGGTTGGCGAGGCTTTTGGCAAAGGAATACGTGCCTTTAAGAAGGGGACGAGCGGTGAAAGCGAGGGGGAGAAAGAGACCAAGGCAGAAAAGCAAACTAAAAAGAAGACCAAAAAGAAGGCTGCCAAGAAAGTAACAACAGCAAAAATTAAGGATAAGAGTGAGACAAAAACATAGTTGGGCCAGGGAAGAAGTTTGAGCAATTATAAGGCTCCTTAAATTATAAATGCCCTTTTGTGATTTTGGCTTTAACCCTCTTGAGGTTAGGTTTTTAAGTATAAACTTTCATTCCCGGAAAGCTATCTTGAGCCCTGTGCCCTTTCCTCTTATCAAGAGGAAAGGGAATTTCTTTTAATAGAGTATACCCTGTGATTATCGTGTTTGGCAGTCTATAGGGAAAAGACGGGAGAAGTTGTGCCATTTAGACTGAACTCTGGAGATGGTTGCCAAAAACAGACGGAGGCAAACAGAGAGCCGAATGCTGTTGGGACAAATCATATTGCGACGTATCTAATCTTTGGTTATTAGCAGAGGGTTGAGGTAATGGGTTTCTTTGATATCGGTATTCAAGAAATAATAATAGTACTTGTTGTTGCTCTATTAGTACTTGGGCCGAAAAGATTGCCAGAGGTTGCCCGTAAGATGGGGGAAATATATCGTAACTTAAGGAAAATAACTGGTGACTTTACCAAGGAGTTCACAAAAGCAATAGATATCGAAGACCAAGAATTAAAAGATGTAGCCAAGTCAGTGAAAGATGATACGGGGAAATTGGGGAAGGCGATAGACACGGAGACCAAAGAGCTAACTAAAACGGTGGATACCAAAACCAAAGGATTAACAAAGGCAGTGGATATCGAAGCTGACAAGGTAGAGAAGGCGCTGGATACTGAAGCAAAAGATATAGACAAAACACTGGGTACGGAAGCCCGGGAGTTGGGAAAAACGCTAGATAATGAAGCCGAAGAATTAGATAAGGTAACAAAGACATTGGATGCAGAAGTCAAAGAACCAACAAAGACCGAGGATACTAATCTTGAGTCTGAGGACAATGAATAGACCGGGAGTTTGAGGTGGCAGCCGAGACTACTAGCCATGAAGTGACAACAAAGAAGATGCCCATCATGGAGCATCTGATTGAAGTGCGGAACCGACTCTTTAAGAGTGTAGCCGCCGTAATTGTTACTACTATTCTGGCCTTCATATTCTACGACCAGGTTATGGATTTTTTACTTGCACCGGCCCCGGCAGATATGAAGATGCAGACGATAACAATAATGGAGCCACTCAGTATCTTTTTTAAGGTGTCTCTTACCGCCGGCATTATTGTTGCCATGCCGTTTCTAGTCTATCAGCTTTTCGCCTTTGTTTCTCCGGCACTCACCAGCAAAGAAAAAAGGCGAATCTATGTAATAATGCCCGCAGTAGCGGCAATGTTCTTTGCTGGGGTTGCTTTTGCCTACTTCGTTGCCCTGCCGCGGGCGATGGGGTTCTTTGCTACTTTTGGTAGTACCTGGGTGAACATTGAGCCTGCGATTAGCAGCTATATTAACATCGTAACCAGACTGCTGGTAGGTGTTGGCCTAATGTTTGAAACGCCGATAATAATAATGGTTCTAGCCAGAATGGGTGTGGTTTCACCACAGTGGCTGGCTGCCAGACGGAAGCTGTGGATAGTGGCAGCCTTTGTAATAGCTGCTCTTATCACCCCCACCTTTGACCCTATAAACCAGACTATTATTGCTCTACCGCTAATTATTCTACTGGAGTTGAGCATCTGGCTGGCTAAACTTGTTTATAAGAGTAAGAAGTCCGAACCACTCTCAGCTGAAGATTAATCTCTTAACTAAGCCGCTAAGGCTGGTAAGATAGATAGGCAGTTGAGTGAGTTATGTCATCCTCTGCTCATCTTTGACTTTGGTTATTGAGGTTGTTAAAATGCTCGCTAATAATATTATGATGACAGGTAATAAACGTTGTTAAAGAGATTTTGGCAAAGACGGGGCGTAGCAACGTTGATTCTGTTGGCGGTGGTCAGCCTGGTGAGTGCCGGGGTTTATGCTCAGGTGTCGTACCAGAGTGATGTTGAGCAATACCTGCCGCAGGCACTGCCCGAGGCAGCACAGGATCAGTTTGAGCTATTGCTTTTCGTGTCTGATGAAAACGATTACCTCTATTCCGGTGGCAGTGCTAGTGGCGGACCAGTGGGCTATGTTACCGTTACCGAAGCTCAGGGCTACGGTGGAACGATGACCGTTGTAATTGGTTGGTCGCTGGAGGCTACCATCCTTACTTTGGACGTGCCGGAGCACTATGAGGACATGATCCCTTGGTTCCAACGTCTGTACGACTTGGAGTTTTTTGACCAGTATATCGGGCGCAAGTATAGTGAACCCCTCCAGTTGACTACTGATATTGATACTGTCACTCGCTCAACGGTCTCTGTCGTCGGTGTGAATACGGGAGTGCAGCGAGGGCGGGCACTGGTGGCCGAGCAATTGGGTGACCCCTATCCTATGCCAGAGGAGCCTATCCAGTTCGGGATGATCGAGATGTTACTGTTTGTGGGGCTTGGCTCGGTGGTGGCGCTGCGACTGGTGCCGGGATTAAGAAAATTCCACTGGGCTCGGTACCTTACCCTGACCTTTGGTTTGGTGGTGTTGGGCTTTTGGTTTGTGATACCTCTCAGCCTGATTCATTTTGCTATCTGGGCGGTAGGCTTTGCCCCTGCGTGGCAGAGCCATTTGTTTCTCTACATCTTGATTTTCGGGGTGGTCGGCCTAGCGGTTTTACTGGCTAAGAATTTCTATTGTTTCTGGCTCTGTCCCTTTTCCGCAATTCAGGAGGTGATGCACATTCTCGGTGGTGGCCGGGTGACCCCTTCCCCCAAGTGGCAGCGGAGGCTACGCAACATCCCCTATTTTTTGCTCTGGCTAGCCCTGTTTTTAGCACTGTTACTTCGCAATGCGTCTGTGGCGAGCTTTGAACCGTGGCAAGCCCTCTTCAGTCTTACCGGCACCATAGATCAATGGCTTCTGGTGGGGGTAACTTTGGTTACTGCCATGATTGTTAAAGATTTCTGGTGTTGGTATCTCTGTCCGATTAGGGCGGTGATAGACACTATACTAAAAATACGCAGGAGGATTAAGGCAGAATGGTTACAGAAGGTCAGCCCCAGACTAAAAAAGGCCGCTTAAAAAACACAGTAATCATATTCTTGGTATCGCTGGTGGTGGTAATCTGTGTGGTTCACCTTGTCTTTAACATAACCAAACCAACTCTGCCAGTCTTCGAGTTTCCACCAATTAAGTTGCATAATTGAAGGTGAGAGATATGAAACAAAGCGTGACTCGGCGTAATTTCCTACGTGTGACTGCTATCGGTACCGGTATACTGGTGGCTGGCGGTATTGGTATTAAGCAGCTTCTTAGTAATTCGGTGCCAGAGTTCCGGCGTCATAGCGAGACGCGGGAACTGCTGGGGACTTTGATCACCATTACCCTGATTGACACCGATGAGTCCAGAGCAGTTAATACAGTGGAAAGCACTTTTGCCGAGATTGAGCGTTTATCAGGGCTGCTCAGTCGCCACGATTTCTCAAGTGAGCTGTCGCACTTAAACAATGATGGTCGGCTGATAGGCGCTTCCAGCGAATTGATTTCGGTGCTCAAGCGGGCTAGGTACTATGCCGAGCTTACCGGTGGTGCCTTTGATGTTACTGTGGGGCCTCTGGTGGATCTCTATAGTGCTCATTTTGCCCGCTATCATGCTCCCCCTGATGCTACCGCTGTAGCCGGGGCACAGCAATTGGTAGATTACCGGATGATCACCATTAAAGGTAGTGACGTAACTTTAGCTAAGCCCGGTATGGGAATTACGCTGGATGGTATCGGCAAGGGTTACGTAGTAGACCAGGCGGTTGCCTTGCTAAAAGCCAGGGGAATGGCCCGGGTGCTGGTGGAGGCCGGTGGTGACCTTGCCCTGCGTGGCCTGCGCCAGGATGGGCACCCATGGCGGGTGGGTATCCATCACCCCCGAGCGTTAAGCGGTTATTATCAGGTATTAGAGCAAAGCAGTGGCGCTGTGGCGACTTCAGGAGATTACGAGGCTGCCTTTACCGCTGACTTTCGCTATCACCATATAGTAGACCCACGCACTGGTTCGTCACCGATGGGGTTATCCAGCGTCACAGTGCTGGCCGGCGACGCCGCCTCTGCGGATGCTTTATCCACAGCAGCCCTAGTGTTGGGTATGACCGAAGGCCTTAAACTTCTGGAGCAGCTGCCCGGTGTTGAGGCGTTGCTGATGGACAAACAGGTGATGAGCCGGGCGACCAGCGGCTTCCCCGTTCCAATTGCCCAGTAGCTTCTTGGGCTATTCCAACTTTTTTATTTGCTTCCCTGTCATATCTAGATGTTAAATTATCGCTCAAGTATTTTAAAATGATATACTACCCAATCTTGTAGCGACTTGGCAGTATATATTTCAGCCATATATTATTAGTAACATTAGGGGCAGAGTTAGGATTGGAGTTGACCGGCAGGAAAGAGTGGGCTACAATGACAGTAGCCCAAAAATCGGAGTCGGGGAGCTTAAATGCCAGAAGGTTGTTGTGTCTGTCATTCTTGCGGCAGGGAAGTGGAATTCAGTCAAGAAGAACTGCCTTGTGATGTTCTCAGTGGCTGGCTTATGATTTCTCACATGAAAGGATTAGAATCTGTAGATAATTATAACTTTTGTTCCTTTAGTTGTCTCAAGAGGTGGGCGGCCAGCCAGATTCCTGAAATACCCGAGATATTTCTAAAATCATTAGGTGAAGAAACTGCGAAATAAGCAGGTTCGAGGTTTAGTGTCTGCGTAAGCCCGTGACAAGCGCTAGCTTGGAGATGTCTGCTTATTTTCATATATTAATGAGGAGGCTTAAGCTATCATGAGTGAAATTCCTGAGATTGGTAAAATATCTGGTGAGATTTTCCGTGAACTTATATTTCCCAGGCTGGGGGCTGAGAATGAGAAGATACTAGTCGGGCCCCAGCATGGAGTAGATAATGGGATAATCGAAATCGGGGGTAAAGCGGTCGCCTTTACCTGCGACCCGGTATTTATCGTTCCTGAGTATGGCCTTG
>CAJWSH010000021.1 GCA_913046255.1 uncultured Dehalococcoidales bacterium | reverse complement strand
AAAAGTTCGACCCAGAATATCTGAGTTACGAACTCGAGTCCGTTGTTATCCAGTTCTCCTTTTCCTCTTGTTGTCATTGAGGTACTACAGCAGGTGTTTTAACACAACTGTAACCTTATCGTAATTCTGACGTAACAAAATGGGTAGATAATTATAAGTAAATACACACTAGTCTAGTATGGAGCTATTTCTAGATGAAAGAGGTTATTGCCATTATTCGACCGGAGAAGTTGGATGAGACCCGTAATGCTGTTGATGCCCTGGCAACCCTGGAAACCTTCGGCCAGCGAGTTCTGGGAAGAGGGAGTCAGGCGGGACTGCACTACGTCCAAGCCACGGCGCATGGTAGGAGGGTGGGGATATCCTATCTGTCCAAGCAGATGATTACCTGGATGGTTCCGGGCGAACATATAAATGACGTAGTAGCGGCCATAATGCGGATTAATCAAACAGGCAATTTTGGAGATGGCAAGACCTTCGTCTGCCCCGTAGAAATCACTCCCTAGCCGTAAATAAAGAAGAAGCCCTAAGGACACACGTAATGAATGAGGATGTGAATTCAATTGAACCACTCAAAGCGGAAAGAAACGGTCTGAGCATTCGGGAGGAGGTCGACCAGTTGTCCGCACAACATGACGGATGGGAGACCATAGACGATTGGGACAGAGAGCGGCTAAAGTGGATGGGGATTTTCTTCCGTAAATTGACGCCCGGGCTCTTTATGATGCGTGTTCGTATCACCGCCGGTCAGGTCACCGCAGTCCAGTTGCGCACGCTGGCGGAAATCGCCCGCCGGGTGGGAAACGGTGTCTTGGACATAACCACGCGTCAGCAGATTCAAATCAGGTCCATTGGGATAAAGGATGTGCCTGGAATCCTGAAAGCTCTAGAGGGAGTAGACCTTACCTCCTTCCAGACGGGGATGGACAATGTACGCAATGTCACTGGCTGCGCCCTCGCTGGGCTGACGTCTTTGGAACTATTTGACGCTTCAAGGATTGGTCGGCAATTTGCCGAAATATTTTTAGGCAATCCAGCCCTGGCTAATCTTCCCAGGAAGATGAATGTGGACATTACCGGCTGCCTGGAGAACTGCACCCATAGCGAATCCCAGGATATAGCTATGACACCGGCTCTCCGGAAAAGAGATGATAAACCGGGCTTTAATGTGGCGGTTGGAGGCAAAATGGGTTCCGGAGGTATGACCGCAGCCCAGCCGCTTGATGTATTCGTCGAACCTGGGGATGCTCCTCTCCTCGCCGCTGAGATTGTGCGTTTGTTTAGTGACAAAGGCTTCAGAAAGCAGCGGAACCGGGCCCGCTTGGCATTTCTGCTGGAAGAGTGGGGCGTTGAGCGCTTCAGGGCCGCCTTAGAGACGAGGTGGGGTCAGCCTTTTGATAGCGAGGGGGCTGATATGCGTCTTCCTCATCGTAGCGATCACCTCGGAGTTCAGCCTCAGATGAAACCCGGTCTCTATTCCGTCGGTCTCTGTGTACCTACAGGCCGGATGGTTAGTGAACAAGTAGACGACCTAGCTCATCTGGCCGAGGTGTATGGTAGCGGGGAGATTCGTTTGACCATAGGCCAGAATGCTATTCTGGTCAACGTGGCGGAAGACAGGTTGGATGACCTGATGGCCGAACCGCTCCTTGAGCAGTTTTCTTCCAATCCTCACCCGAATATTGCCGGACTGGTGACCTGCACAGGATCCGACTATTGCAGCTTAGCCCTCATAGACACAAAAAGCGTTGGCCGATGGATAACGGAAGAACTTATTAAACAGTATCCTGAGGCCCCACCGGTAATGATGCACTGGTCCGGGTGTCCGGCGGGGTGCGGTAATCACCAAGCCGCCGATATCGGTTTCCAGGGCTGCAGGACCAGGGTCAATGATAAGGTATTTGACGGAGTTCAGATTTTCGTGGGTGGACGCACCGGTAACCAAGCTAGGCCCGGTGTGAGAATCATGGACTTAATCCCGGTGGATACCCTAGAAGACATCCTGCCCGTTATCATCAAGCACCTGGAGCTGTTAAAACAGGTGCAGAGGAAGTCCAGGACTGAAAAACTGGTGCTTATGGTCCCCGCATTGACACGGGGTTCATCGTAAATAAGGAGTCAGCAAGTGAAGATAGTGCGGGCAGTCGTCAGGCCTGAGGATTCAGAAGCAGTTGCCTCTTCCTTGGCCAAAGCCAATTTCTCTGCCTTAACCAAGTGGGATACTTTTGGTCGGGGCAAACAAAAGGGCGTTCGGGTAGGAGGTCAGGCATACAGCGATATCCTTAAGACCATGTTCTTCATTGCGGTAAAAGACGACCAGGTAGCCGAAGTCACCAGAATCATCAGGGAGACTGCTTTCACAGGCTACCCGGGTGACGGTAAAATCTTCGTGACGCCACTAGATACTATCTACACTATTCGAACGGGAAAACAGGAGTTATAGAAGTTCCCCGAATAAGAGTATATATAACAATCTGAGTGATTGTTAACTGTGATTGTTGCAGATCCTACCTTTTGGCAATATCAGCTAAATGCGTGTCCTTTGGGGCTACTGGAGAGAACAAAGAGTACTTAAACAAACTTGCTAGTCCACCAAATAAATAGCTTTGTCAATTCTTTGCCATCTGGCATTTATGGCAGAAATAAGTACTCCGGTTACGCACAATTATCCGCTTGAGCGGAATACCACAGAAAGGACAGTTTTTACCACGACCATGGGCCACCTTAAACTGAAATTGGGCCGTGCCCGATTTTCCATCGGGACGTAAATAATTAGCTATACTTGCTCCTTTGTTATCAATACCTAACCTGAGTACCTGCTGAATGGCGCTGTGAAGCTGTTCTACCTCATTCGAAGATAGGCTTGATGTCAGTCTTAGCGGGTGAATTCCACTCAAAAACAGGGCTTCATCGGCATACATATTACCAATGCCAGCGATAAAACTCTGGTCAAGAAGAACGGCCTTTATCGGTACCTTTCGTTTAGCCAGACATTTAAACAAAAGCCCAGAGGTAAAGTCAGCTTCCAGTGGTTCCGGACCAAGCTTGCCAAAAATACTGTCCCTATCCTTAATCAGTTGCATAGTGCCAAATTTGCGTGGGTCGCAGAAGAAGATGCTGATGCCATTATCCAAGCGAATCACTGCCCGCGTATATTTGGGTGGCTCAGACGAAGCTTTACCGATAAGCAACGAGCCGCTCATTTTCAGATGAATAACTAGTAAATCACCGCTGGAAAGGCTGAGAATGAGGTATTTACCACGTCGGCTGAGCCCGATGATTTTCTGTCCGTTAATACGAGAGTGAAACTCTTCGAGTGACAGCTGGCGCAGCATTCTTTCCCAAAATAGGGTAACACCGCTGATAATACAACCAACAACATAGGGTAGTAGCTCATTCTTTATTGTCTCTACTTCAGGAAGCTCGGGCACTTTTAACCCCTAATTTTCTCTTGCTGCTTCTGGCATAATGATCATATACTGAGAGGTTTTCTCATTTAAGTTTTGAGTCTTTACTCCATCTGCCCCCAGTTTGGACCACTCTTTAGGTCCACTTTTAACGGTAGATTAAGTTTAAGAGCAGTGGACATGAGCCGTGTCACCAGCTCGCGCATCATTTCCAACTCTTTATCAGGTACCTCAAAGATAAGCTCGTCGTGCACCTGAAGCAGAAACTTGCTCTGCAGCTTTAGCCTTGCCATCTCCCGGGCCAGCTCGACCATAGCCACCTTAATGATATCAGCTGAGGTGCCTTGCACCGGCATATTTATCGCCATGCGCTCGGCAGCTCCACGGAGCTGACGATTTGATGAGTTAATCTCAGGGATATACCGCTTCCTGCCCAAAAGCGTCTGAACAAAGCCCTTCTCCCTTGCCTGCTGCTTGGTTGACTCAAGGTATTCTCTCACACCTGGATGCTTTTCGAAGTAAGCGGTAATAAACTGATCAGCCTCCTTGTGTGATAGCTCCGTTGCCTGCTCCAAACCGTACTGGCTCATTCCATAGATAACGCCGAAGTTGACTGTTTTAGCCAGACGCCGCATATCTGGTATTACTTCATGCGTAGCCACACCAAAGAGCTGAGCAGCAGTAACTGCGTGAATATCCTCATCCCGCTCGAAGGCATCGAGCAAGATCCTATCTTGAGAAAGATGGGCCAAGACGCGTAGGTCAATCTGTGAGTAGTCTCCTGCCAGCAGCCAAGAGCCAGACGGAGAAATAAAAGCCTGTCTTATCTCCCTACCTATCTCACCACGAATCGGGATGTTTTGCAGATTTGGCTCGCTTGAAGAGAGTCGACCGGTAGCTGTCCGGGTCTGGTTAAAACTGGTATGCAAACGACCCGTCTGAGAATTAATCAAAGTGGGCAGAGCAACAATATAAGTCGACTCAAGCTTACTTAGCTGGCGATAATCCAGAATAAGCTCTATTACCGGATGCTCGCTACGCAGCTCTTCCAAAATTGAGGCTTCAGTTGAATAGCCACTCTTTGTCTTGCGTCCTGACGGTAATCTCAACTCCTCAAATAAGACAGAGCTAAGTTGTCGGGGTGAGTTAATATTGAATTGATGGCCAACGTTATTATAAATCTCAGCCTTAAGCGTAAGCAGCTTCTCGCCGAGACGGTGTGACAGTTGTTTCAGCAAGTTAGAATCCAAGGCTACCCCATTCCTCTCCATACTCATGAGCACCGGCACTAGCGGCATCTCAACTTCAGAGAATAGCTGCCATAGTCCCTGCTCATGTAGCCTGGTGCTAAGCAATTCTATCAATCGAAGGGTCATATCGGCATCAGCACAGGCATAATCACTAGCACGGGAGATCTCAACCTGGGACATAACCGTCTGCTTGGCACCAGAGCCGATAAGTTCGGTGATGGGTGTCATCTCAATGCCCAAACAGCTAAAGGCCAAACTTTTTAAGCCTCGTGACTTCTCGCCTAAAAGATAGGCAGCAATCATAGTGTCAGAAGCAAGATTTGATACAGAAATACCATATTCAGCCAGCACTGTCATATCATACTTGCCATTGTGAGCCACCTTAGCCAACCTGGCATCCTCCAGAAGTGGTTTAAGTCGATCAATGACCTGTTCAAGTGGTAGTTGGTCTCTCTGCCCCCAACCGACATGACCAACTGGAATGTAGTAAGCCTCACCGGGGGCTGGCGAGAAAGATAAGCCCACCAGCTGGGCTAGCATCGGGTTCAGACCGGTCGTCTCTAGGTCAAAGGCAAAAGATTTAATCTCCTTGAGACGCTTTATCATCTTATCAAGAGCTGAAGTAGTAGAGATAGTCTGATACTGCCGTTTAATTTGTGGCCTAGTTTTAATCGGCATCGCAGCCCACGGTGTTACTACCTCTGCCCCAGGCAATTTAGCAAGCAAACTGGCAAACTCAAGTTCACGGAAAAGGCCCACTACATGTTCGCGGTCATAATTACTGAGCTGGCAATCTTTCAGGTTAAGAGTAGCCGGCGCTTGAATAACAATAGTCGCCAGCACTTTACTCTTACGGGCAACGCTCTCATTCTGCTCAAGTTTCCCCTTAAGTTTTGATGGGGCTACCTCATCTATATGTTCGTAAATCTGCTCAAGCGAGCCGTACTTCTGAATGAGTTTAACGGCACTAACCGCACCGATGCCGGGGACACCAGGGATGTTGTCTGATGGGTCACCGACCAGCGCTTTTAAGTCGGCGATATGCTTCGGTCCAACGCCGTATTTCTGGCTGACAGCGGCTTCATCATAGAGGTCGGTATTGCTGAAGCTACCCCTCGGTTTTGGGTAGAGCACTTTTACCCGGGGCGATACCAGTTGCATGGCATCAGCATCAGCGGTAACGATTATGGTCGAAATACCCTGACTGCTTGCCTGGTAGCTAAGCGCACCCAGAATATCATCTGCCTCATAGCCATCCAGTTCAAAAATAGGAATGCTGAAGGCTCCAACTACCTGCTTCACCCGCTCTAGTTGATCTATAAGCTCATGCGGAATCGATGGGCGGTGTGCCTTATACTGGTCGAACATATGATGTCTGAAGGTAGGGCCTTTTTTATCAAAGGCAATGGCACAGCAGGTGGGTTTCAAATCGTTAATCACTTTTAGCAGCATCTGGACAAAACCGTACACAGCACTTACTATTTCACCGGTTTTGCTTACCGTAAGGGGTCTGGTCGCCTCAAAAGCATGGAAAGCACGGTGAACAATATTATTACCATCAAAGAGTACCAGCAACGGCTGCCTCATCAGTATATTATAACAGAGAGGAGTATGTTTTTTGTTGGTAGAACAAGTCGGATGGATTATTTAAAGAAAGCTGTCAAGTTCTATCGCTATTACTAGTAGTCAATAGAGAATGGATCATCTAAGAGAGGGTTTTGTCACAAACTACATCATATCTGGAGGAGATTGTCCTGGCGATTGTTCCTGCCCAATTATAGGCAGTCCAGCATCTTTCCAAGCGGCAAAGCCACCCGATATATCATAGGCTTCTATAAACCCAAGCTCCTCTATAATAAGTAAAGTCAACTCACTGCGACCACCACCCCGACAATAGATGAGATACACTTTATCTTTATCTAAACTGTCAAGCTCATCTCTAAAAGTGTCAGAATAGAAATTTACAAATATAGCACCTTCTATATAGCCCTCGGCAATTTCTTCTAAGGTGCGCACATCAATAATGACAAAATCAGAATTATCCTGGTTTTGCTGTATTAAGGCAAATGCTTCCTGTGGGGTAAGACTTTCAATTACCTGAATTGATGTCTCTAACGGCGGCGGTGTTATCGTTATTGTTTCGGGCGGCGGTGTTATCGTTACTGTTTCGGGCGGCGGTGTTATCGTTACTGTTTCGGGCGGCGGTGTTATTGTTATTGTTTCGGGCGGCGGTGTTATCGTCGTCACCGAAGCACCGCAAGCACTAAACAAAAGAATTCCTACAGTTAGAATTGGCAACAATATATATTGCATCTTAGTTTCTTTTTTCACTTTACTTTCCCTACCACTACTTCTAAAAAAAGCTTGGAGCGATTTATCCCGTTAAAACCGCGCATTCTCCTTACCTTTATCTGAGTTGGTGGTTCCTACTGTATTATCGGCAGTCCATCAGCCTGCCAGGCGTTAATGCCATCCAACATATTATAAGCTTCCATAAATCCAAGATCTTCAAAGACGGCCAAAGCCGCTCCGCTGCGATTGCCAACATCACAATAGATGAGATAGGTTTTATTTCTATCCAGATATCCTACCATCTCCTCAAAAGTTCCAGCATTATAATCTATAACAATAGCATGTTCTATATGACCCTCGGCAAACTCTTTCGGAGTTCGTGCATCAATAATAAGAAAATCTATATCATTGGTATTATTTTGTATCAGGTCCCATGCTTGCTGTGAACTAAGATTCAGAATTATCTGAGTTGGTTCCGGCTCTGGAGTAGTGCATCCACCAGCCAACACAAGCCCAATAACAAGTGATACTGCAAGTGCTGAAAGCATTAAGCTCTTGCCTATTCTTGGCATAACTCGACCCCCTCTAATCTAGATAATAAAGTTTATTACATAAAGCCATTGGTGTCAACAATAATAACGTTTACCACAATATGTCAATTGGCGTCAAACCTGCCTCTAAGCCCAATGTCATCAACAACTCACTGAGACCCATGACTTTAGAAAGAAGGTTCATCCAAAAATCTCTTCAGCTTCTTCCTTTATATAGTAAGCTCCAATGTCAGCTGCTTTGTGGGCCACAAATCTGCTCTAGCACCTCTGTCAGATATTCCGCAAGATGCCAATCTTTTTCCCATATGTCTACCTCCTCAACCTCTTCCAGACCCCCCCCGAGTGGAATAAAAAGCTCATAACAATAGAAGAGGATATTACTTTTGCTTGTCCGATTCTTCTGCCTTCTCAACCTCAACAGTACATTCGCTTACAAGTGCCGCAAAAGCACCTACAGCCGCCAGTACCGGAGCCACCATGATACCAACTGCTGCCGCCGGAGCACCAATCGATAATGGAATCTCAAGCAGGGTTTTCTCCTTGTGCAGTAGACGCACCTTTCTAACGTTACCTTCGTGGATGAGCTGCTTAACCTTATCTACCAGATGGTCCCCCGATACAGTAAACCTTTCTTTAACGGTCATCCATGTTCTCCCCCTGCTAATAAAGATTAGTCATTTTGAATTACTCGCTTTCACCACTATATTAGATAGGCTCCCGTACTATGTCAAGCACTCTACGACAGGGATAACCTTATGTAGCTGTCTCGTCTTGTTAGATTAGATTTTTCTTCACATTCCTCTTTACCTACCTCATCCTTAGTGTATTTGTTTTTCAGTATCTCTAAAGCCAAATGTCCACGCCTATCAGACAATTTTGAGCCACAGCTCTCAGCGATACCTCAAACCAGAGCCACAATACCTCAGGTAATAAATTATCAAAAGAGAATCGCAAATATGGACACAAATCATCCTTCAACCACTATACTGCCATCTCGAACTTAGCCCAAAGATCACAGACAAGATAATAAGAACGGCTCTGATTTTCGGTTATATAACCAGAGCCGTTCTTATATTTTTGTCCATAACTTAGTTTTAGCTCAACTGAGTCATCTTCAGCAGACACGCTACCGCACGCCTAGTGCAATTCTTGCAGCTAGGCGAGCCAGGCATTAACACCTCGTAAGGCACTTCTTGTTTAAGTAATTTATGGGGGCACGCCAATGCCACGGTACAGATTCCATTATCGCAGCGTTCCGGGTGGCACTTATCATAGTTTACTACGGCTATTCTTCCAGGAATGAGAACCGCCCGCTCAACCAAAGGTAACAACTTTGTCTGAATCTGAAATCATCTCTGCTAGCTCAACCATGGTGGAGACAGAGCATATACCAGCCTCCTGATGTCTTAATTTAAGACAGGTGCCACAGGCCAGAATATTACCACCGCTACCTAGGAATTTTTTCAGAGCGCCGTTAATATCAAATGTCTTGTTCTTGATATTCTCTATTTCCACGCCACTACCAAGCAAGAACATATTGACCTCATTACCCCTGGCCAGTGTCTCGATACCCAGACGCAGTCCATTCCATGCAGTCTCTAGGTCATTGGTGTTAATGATAATACCGAGTTGCATTGTCATTTGCCCTCCATTCTAAATTGAACCCCCTGACTGACCTGTTCTACCCTGAATTCAAGGTGACTTCCCACCTAATCTGCTCAAAAAGTATCTCACGTGACATATCAAAGCCTTGAAGAAGTTTGATGCTAGTTATCCGATAATAGCCTATATTTCTCTTCTTTCTTGAGATAAGGACATACCGTTCCCTCATCATGGTCAGGTGCTGGACTAGATTGGCCAGCGCCAGCCCAAGTCTTCCGCCAAGCCCGCCAGCATTCATTTCTTTACCCTAGAGAATACTAATAAGTTCTGGTAACTTAGTATGAGCGAGTACTATACACATCTCGGCATAGTAGATATAAATCCAGTCTTCATAAAAGTTCCTCCAGAAGTACTAAAGAAGTTTAGGAATATCTATAAAGCACTTATACCATATCAACTTTAACTTGCCAATAGTCTCACTCCCAAATTTTGATATAAAGACTGACAGGGTTCTAACTATTTAGTAACAAAAGCAGAACGAGAAGGCAAAACCTCTGTTTTATAACCACTATTTCATGATATACTTGGGATATAAGAACAAGTTTTTCTGGAGGATCAGTTGAGAGGGAAAGACTTACTTTCGATAGCCAACTTAAGTGGCAAGGATATCGGACTGCTAATATCAGATACGGCAGATATGAAAGCCAGTGGCTGGCTTTCCTCACTTAACGGAAAGACCTTAGCACTTTTATTTGAAAAGCCTTCTCTAAGAACACGGGTTAGCTTTGAGGTAGCCATGCGACAACTGGGCGGGCAGGTTATCTATCTATCACCAGCTGAGGTCGGACTAAACAAACGTGAGTCAGTTTCGGATGTAGCTCGGGTATTAAGTCGTTACGTAGATGCTATCGCCGCTCGCACCTTTTCTCACCAAACTCTAGAAGTGCTGGCAAGCTGCGCCAATGTGCCAGTAATAAATGCTCTGTCAGATTTAGAACACCCGTGTCAGGCCCTGGCTGACCTCTTTACTATTTACGAAAATAAGGGCGGGCTGAAAGACCTAACTCTAGCCTTCGTTGGTGATGGCAATAATGTCGCTCACAGCCTGCTGCTTGGCGCCTCACTTACTGGAATGAATTTAAGAATTGCCTGCCCCGAAGGCTACCAGGTCCAAGAGCAGATACTGCGTTTGGCCGAGAGATATGCTAGAGACAGTGGCAGTGAAATATTCTGCACCCTTGAACCACCTCTGGCAATTAGTGGCGCTGATATAGTCTATACCGATGTCTGGACGAGCATGGGACAGGAAAGCGAGGCTCGAAAGCGACGCCAGATATTTGCTGGCTACCAGATAAATAACCAGCTCCTCTCTTTAGCTAGAGAGGACGCCATATTTATGCACCCCTTGCCAGCACATCACGGACAAGAGGTAACGGATGATACTTTAGATAGCCCGGCATCAGTGGTCTTTGACCAAGCAGAAAACAGGCTCCACCTTACAAAGGCACTGCTTTCGGAAATATTGGGCGGTCTTGAGATGCCGCTGGCCAACTATCACTAAGAGCATATTATGAGCATTCTAAGAATCATAAACTCTCAATATTAGGCGCTTATTCTGCTCGTGGTAATGGCCGTAGTTGGTTATGTACATGGGTGGCCAATCAAGATTTTAGCCACAATTCTGAGTACCACTTTGATTATCAGTTTAGCGGCCGCGGTAATCGGAGTTAGAGAGCAAGAGTTTGGGTATCTGTCGCAAAGGCTCAAAGAGCTAGACAGTCTAACTATTGTTAATCAACCGATTGGATAAAGAGATTGAACAAACAACAAAGATAAAGAGGAAACTAAGTTACTGTGATGCTGCCTATAGAATATTAAAGAACGAGCAGATGCCTCTTAGGCCATCTCAAATCATCCAATTAGCTATTAGCCAAAGACTTATTGAAATTAACAGTAAAAGACCAAACGGAACAATGTCGACTCGTCTTTGGCTTGATAAGCGTTTCGATGGCACTGGTAACGGCAAGCAGTACCAAAGGAATAATTATTATCTTTTTATTAGTGATTGTAATTCACCAATAGAGGCATATTGCCTCTTTTCTGGTATATCATTCTATAACAGTTAGGGATAGTTAGGGCAAAATGAGTTGTAGCTAGTAATCAATCACTACTAAGAGCTTATAGAGCAGTTCTACGATATTGCCCAAAAGGCTGAACTGCCACGCAAGACTATCTACCAGTACTACCAGTTTGTAGTGGAATATAATACTCTTGCTCCTTTTCAAATATCAAGAGAAAGGAGACAAATGGGATAGGGTTACTACCAAATAAAGGACAAGGGGTTGGTAACTTTATAGAGGGGTTTGGCAGGCAGGTATGAATAAGCCTATTGTGGCTATAGTTGGCAGGCAGAACACAGGTAAATCTACCCTCTTAAACCGGCTGACTGGTAAGAGAATAGCTATTACTGCGGATTTACCAGGGACAACCCGTGATCGCATATTTGCCACTGTTTTCTGGCGGGAGACCCAATTTGCTATAGTGGATACCGGAGGTTGGGAATTAAAGGCACAGTCCATCATTTCCCAAGGGATAAATGAGCAGGTAAAAACAGCCATCAGTGAAGCTGACGCTATTTTATTCCTAGTCGATATTAAGGATGGGATAACACCCATCGACTTAGAAATTACTGATTTACTCCGCCGCTCAGAAAAACCTGTTGTCCTAGTAGCCAACAAGGCTGATAATGAACAGCTCGAGATTCAGGCGGTGGAGTTTTTTGGGCTGGGGCTTGGTGAGCCACTAATTATTAGTGCATACCATGGACGAGGCACTTACAGGTTACTAGATAAAATTATCTCCCTATTACCGGTAATGCCGTCGGTTTCAGCTGAGCCAGAAATTATGAAGGTGTCCATCGTTGGCAGGCCCAACGTCGGCAAGTCAACCCTTCTTAACGCACTATTAGGCAAAGGGCGAGCTGTTGTTGACCGAATTCCAGGCACTACCCGTGACGCCATAGATACCCTACTTGACTTTAATGGACAAGATATGTTACTTATTGATACTGCTGGCATCAGACGGCGGGGGCGGTTAGGTGTAGGGGTAGAACGATACAGTGTTATTCGTACCATTCAAGCTATTGACCGCTCTGATGTTGTTTTACTTGTCCTGGATACCGCTGAGCTGGTTACCGCTCAAGATATGCACATTGCCGGTTATATCCAACAGGCGGCCAAGGGAATTGTACTGATGATTAACAAGTGGGACTTGGCTATAGATAAAAGTCAAGCTGAAGGTACTGCATACGTCAAGAATAGACTCAAGTTTGCACCCTATGCGCCGGTACTTTTTGTTTCGGCTAAACTTGGGCAAGGAGTGGACAGAGTCATACCCCGAGTACTCAAAGTGCACCAAGAAAGGCTCAAGCGAATACCTACCGCTAGTATTAACAATCTAATGCAACAAGCAGTAGCCGCTCATAGTCCTCCACGAAGTGGCAAAAAACAATTGAAATTCTTGTACTCCACTCAGGCCGAAGTAAATCCACCCACCTTTGTCTTCTTCGTTAACGATGCCAGGCTAATCCACTTTTCTTATAAGCGCTACCTGGAAAACAGGCTACGTGAGTC
>CAJWSH010000020.1 GCA_913046255.1 uncultured Dehalococcoidales bacterium | reverse complement strand
CAAGAGCTAGAACAGCAAATGGCTGCACCTGAGATAACCTATGACTTGAATAAACTACAGGCGTTGGCCCAAGAAAAAGTCGGCCTTGAAAGTTTGGTAGCAAAATATAGAAAGTACAAAGCTATCGCTAGATCGCTTAAAGAAACAAGGACAATGTTAAGTAGCGAGTTGGATGTAGATATGGCATCTTTGGTAAGACAGGAGATAACAAGTCTTGAGTCTCAGCTTGCTTGTCTGCTTAAAGAGATAAAGCTGGCTCTTTTGCCCAAGGACCCTAATGACAATAGAGGCGTTATCATGGAAATCAGAGCCGGAACCGGTGGCGATGAAGCCGGACTGTTTGCTGCTGACCTTTTTCGTATGTATAACCGTTACGCTCAATCTAAAAATTGGGTGACAGATATCATTAATATGAATGAAACCTCTATTGGCAGTATTAAAGAAGCTATCTTTGCAATAAAGGGTAAGGGGGCTTTCAGCCGCTTTAAGTATGAAAGAGGAGTCCACCGCGTACAGCGAGTACCCACCACCGAATCCTCGGGTAGGATACACACCTCAACGGCGACAGTGGCTGTTCTGCCTGAAACCGATGAAATAGAGGTATCTATAGAACCTGAGGATTTAAAGACTGACATCTTCCACAGTGGCGGTGCCGGTGGCCAAAATGTCAACAAGGTAGCCACTGCGGTGCGCATCACTCATCTGTCTACAGGTATGGTGGTTGTCTGCCAGGATGAACGCTCACAGCTAAGGAACAGGACTAAAGCTATGTCAGTGTTACGAGCCCGGCTATTGGATTTAGAGCAACGTCGACAGGAAGACGAGATAACCACAGAGCGCCGCTCTCAGGTAGGCAGTGGCGAACGAGCCGAAAAGATTAGAACCTACAACTTCCCACAGGACCGCCTCACCGACCATCGTACTGGCCTTAGTATACACAACCTACCACGAATCATGGCCGGGGGACTTGATGAGCTTATTGATGCCATAGCCACCAGTGAGCAGGCAAAACAGCTGGAGGCTCAAGTAGTGTGACCTTAAAAGAGTGTTTGAATTGTGGCCGGGAAACTCTTGCTGCCAGTGATATTTTGTATCCCTCTCTAGAGAGTGAAGTGCTCTTAAGGCAGGCTTTAAAGCTCAGCCGAGTTCAATTGTATCTGGACTTTGATCTTGAGCTAAATCGAGGACAGCAAGAGACCTTCTGGAGGCTGGTTAAACGCCGCTTGAAAGGCGAACCAACCGCCTATATAAGCGGCCACCGTGAATTCTACGGGCTTGATTTTGCTGTTACCTCCGGCGTCCTTATCCCCAGACCGGAAACAGAGCTATTGGTAGAAAAGACCGTTAGTCTAGCTAAGAACCACGACTCGCCTGTTATTGCCGATATTGGCACCGGCTGTGGCGCTATTGCGATCAGCTTGGCGCTAGAGTTGCCACGGGCTAAAATTTATGCCACTGATATCTCAGCCTTGTCTTTAGAAATAGCCCAAGCCAACTGTTTAAAACACGAGGTAACAGATAGAGTTTCACTTCTTCAAGGTAATATGCTTGAGTCATTGCACGAGTCAGTTGACTTTATAGTAAGCAACCCACCCTATGTTAAAGAAAAAGAGATAAGCGATGATAGCTTTGAGCCAGTATTAGCGCTAAACGGAGGTGCTGATGGACTGGATCTGATACGCCGACTGTGCCATCAACTAGACGGCAAACTCCGCCCCGGCGGCTATCTACTTCTGGAGATTGGGCAGGGGCAGAAGAAAGCAGTAATCAACTTGCTTGATAGTCTCTTCCCTTTAGCTGATATAGAGGTAACTTCGGATTTAAATGGCGTAGACCGTATGATAAGTGCTATCTTGACATTCATATAGGCTACTCTTTTTTAGCTCTATTTTATCATCCAAATAACCAGAACCACGCGATACCTTTCTCTATTCATAGGAATATGATATTATTATTTTACTACCCAAATACAATGAATTACTGACAAGGAGTTGATTATGAAACGCTACTCATATTTTATTACTCTAGCAGCAATCTTCTTTGCTGTCTCCGGACTGGTGTACCTTGTTCATTACCTAATTTTTAAAGACCCCTATCATATCTTTATTTTCATGGGTAGTGACCTGGGATTCGTCTTCTTGGAGGTATTCCTAGTGGTTGTTGTCATTGAACGCGTCCTTGCCCGACAGGAGAAGAGAAACATGCTTAGCAAGCTCAACATGGTAGTCGGAGTTTTCTTTAGTGAGGTGGGGACACCTCTCATCAGCAAGTTACTCGGCTGCTTTGCCCAACGTAGTGAGATTAGCCAGCACATGGCTATTTCTCAGGACTGGAGTCACAAAGATTTTAAACAAGCGATGGCTTATACTCTTACCACTAAGGCCAAAGACAAACTCAATTGTACTAACATAGACCTCAATGAGCTAAAGACATTCCTCATCCAGAAACGGCTATTTCTATTGAGGCTTTTAGAGAACCCTACTGTGTTGGAACATGAGCTTTTTTCTGACCTACTGTGGGCAGTTTTCCACGCTGTCGAGGAGTTTGAGGCAAGAACCTCCTTGGAAGACCTTCCTCAAAGTGACCTAGTGCACATTAACGGTGATTTACAGCGGGTATATGGCTATCTGACTGCCGAATGGATAGCCTATGTGGAACATCTAAAGTTACAGTATCCCTATCTCTTCTCTCTAGTTATACGAACAAATCCTTTCCAGGAGCAGTCCTCAGCAATAGTTACCTAGCCTTTCTCTGTCTGCCGCTGAGCGATAAGCTTCTGGGTAATTTGAGCTGATACCTCTTCGTAATGGGAAAACTTTGTTTTGTAGCTGCCCCTAGCTTGGGTTATTGATTTTAGATCAATGACGTAACGCAAGACCTCAGCTAGAGGTACTCTAGCCTCAATAACATTGTTGCCGTCTTCAGGATTCATACCCAACACCTGAGCTCGTTTAGTATTTAAATCGCCAATAATATCCCCGGTAAAGTCCTCGGGAGCTGTCACTTTGATGTTCACTACCGGTTCCAGAAGTATAGGCTGCCCAGCAGCCAATCCCTTCTTGAGTGCCTGTGCACCGGCGATTTTAAAACATATCTCTGAGGAATCAACCGGATGGAAGCTGCCGTCATAAACAGTCACTTTTATGTCAACAACAGGAAAACCAATCAAGACCCCCTCTTTAGTAGCATCATTAATCCCTTTCTCTACCGCCGGAATATAATTCTTGGGTATAGTCCCACCTTTTATCCTCTCAACAAACTTCAACCCACTGCCACGAGGTAAAGGTTCAAGCTCCAATAACACATGCCCATATTGGCCGTGGCCACCGGTTTGTTTCTTGTGCTTGTATTCCGCCTTGGATAGCATAGTTATAGTCTCTTTATAGGGCACTTTAGGGGTTTTTAAATTAACGCCGACACCAAATTTATGAAGTATCTTGTCAGCGACCACTTCAAGTTGAGTATCGCCGAGTCCGGACAGAACGGTCTCATGAGTATCGGCCTCCCGATGAACATGAATGGTAGGGTCTTCTTCGGTCAGCCGGGATAGTGCCATGCCCAATTTATCCAAATCGGCCTTGGTCTTAGGATGTACCGCCATACTGAAAACTGGTTGCGGGAAGGTAGCTGGCGCAATTTTCACCACCCCTGTCTGGCTGGCCAAGGTGTCACCGGTACCAGTCAAGCCAAGTTTAGCGACGGCGCCTATGTCTCCTGCCCCAATTTGAGATACTGGTTCTTGAGTTTTACCTCTGAGAGCAAATAACTGACCTATGCGTTCTGTTTCGCTCCGTGTGGTATTCAGGACATGAGAATTACTAGTAATGACACCACTATAAACTCTAAAATAGGTAAGCTTACCAACATAAGGGTCGGCACTTGTCTTAAATACCAAAGCAGCTAGAGAGGCCTCACGACTTGCTGTGATCCCGGGTGCTGCCGCATTGTCAGCTGTAACTATCTCTCGTTCTTTAGGTGATGGCAGATAACTATTTATAGCATCAAGTAGTGAGTTGATGCCAACATTTTGCAACGCTGAACCAGTTAATATCGGTATAATTTTGCCACTTACCGCCGCCTGTCGTAGGCCAACCGTTAGTTCTGAAAGTTCAGGCTCTTTACCATCCAGATATTTCTCTAATAAAGCGTCGTCAGTCTCAGCGACAGCCTCCACCAGTTTTTCACGAAAAGAACTAGCTTGGTGACTCAAGGACGATGGTATTCCAGTCTCTTTGGCTGGAGAACCACTATATGCCTTCATTGTCAGCAAGTCAACTACCCCTTGAAAATCATTATAAGCACCTATGGGTAAAGTAATCGGCAGACATTTTGTGCCAAACTTTCCTTGGAGTTCGCTGACAGTTCGGTAGAAATTGGCATTCTCACGGTCCATCTTATTAACAAAGATAAGGCGAGAAAGGCCGGCTTCTTCACTATATGCCCATACCTGCTCAGTGCCGACTTCAACACCAGCGGCAGCAGAAACTACAATTATAGCTCCCTCACCAACCCTGATTGCTGCCCTTGCTTCACCGGCAAAATCAGAGTAGCCGGGGGTATCAACAAGATTAATCTTAGTCTCCTGCCACTTTAAAGGGAGCAAGGCCAAATTTATGCTGATTTTGCGCTTTATCTCGTCAGGGTCATAATCAGAGGTAGTAGTGCCAGCATCCACTTTGCCTAATCGGGTAATCTCTCCGGCAGTCACAAGGATCGCCTCTGATAATGATGTTTTCCCGGCACCACTATGAGACAGCAGAATAACATTGCGGATATTATCTAGCCCATTACTTCCCATCTAATCACTATTCTCCTTCAATTGTTTCAAATAATTATAATCATAATTGATAAGCGCGGCAAGTTAGAGTGATTTGTATCTCAACTTGCTATCTCGCTCTTTATCCTATCAAATTAGAGGAGTTTATTCACTCTGCTCCCAGGCACCTTCGCCAATCAGAGGGACAAAGCGGCAGCCGCCTAAATTATGAATCAAATTCTTATCTTTATATTTGATGATTTTATATAATTCCTGCTCATAACGAGAGCCTACCGGAACTACCAGCCGTCCACCAATTATCAACTGCTCTAGAAGGACATCTGGTACTTTGGGTGCCCCGGCGGTAACAATTATGGCATCATAAGGTGCCTCCACCGGCCGACCCAGAGTTGGCTCAGCCAGATACACCTTGATATTCTTGTAGCTCAAGCTATTAAATACTCTTCTGGCTTTCTCGGCTAAAGCTGGTAGGCGCTCTATAGTAATCACCAGCCGAGCTAGTTCTGCTAAAATAGCCGCTTGATAGCCACTGCCGCAGCCGATTTCCAGCACCTTTTCTTTGCCAGTGAGTCCCAATGACGCTGTCATGAGGGCAATAATATAGGGTTGTGAGATTGTCTGACCAAGGCCAATCGGAAGTGGTCTATCTTCGTAAGCAAGGTGCCGCTCTTCTGGTGGTATAAAGCGTTCTCTGGGTACACGAGACATGGTTTCCAACACCTGATCATTGCTAATCTCTGTAGCGAGATGTTTAATCAACCCAGCCCTGGCTGCTTTAAAGTTCATAACTTGCATCCCACGAGAACAAGATTAGTCTATCACCAGAACTAGCGCTGAAAGAATGGCCAGTATTATTCCAGCCAGAATGCTGGTCCTTCGCAGCTCAGTAAGTAAATTGGGACACTTAACGGCAGCTGACGGCAAGGTCGCCATATCTGTGGAAGGAATAATTATATTTTTGAAGAGAGCAGCAGTTTTACCTATCGAGCGGGCCGATTGCTGCTGGAAAACCAGGCTCAGATGGTTTCGCCTGCCTTTCATTTTTTTGCTTTGAGGCGCATGTTTGCCTTTGCTGTGTTGTGCTCTGCCAGTCATCCGCTACTCCCTATAGTTTTATGTTAATCTAACGGGCTACTTAGCTCTGGGGTGGGTTTTATCATAGGTACGACGAAGGTGTTCTGAGGTAAGATGGGTATAAATTTGTGTGGTTGAGATATTAGTGTGCCCCAACAGTTCCTGGACTGACCTGAGGTCAGCACCACCACTCAGCATATGAGTAGCAAAGCTATGCCTCAGTGTATGAGGGGTAACTACTTTCCCTAGCCCAGCTGACTCAGCATAGTCCTTTAGTTTCTGCCACAGACCCTGTCTGGTCAGCCGGGTGCCTCTATGGTTGAGAAACAGGGCTGACTCAGTATTACTGCGTAAAAGCTGAGGGCGAGTCTCTGTTAGATATTCTTTTATCGCCTGAACCGCCTGTGGATGAATGGGAATAAGCCGCTCTTTATTACCCTTACCAAAGCAGCGTACATAGCCGCCTTCTACATCTACGTCACCCAGATTCAAAGATACCAACTCGCTTGCTCTCATACCACTGGCATAAAGAAGCTCTAGCATTGCCTCATCCCTTCTAGCTTCCAGTGTTGTCATCTTAGCCGGCTGGTCAAACAGCTGTCGGACCTGACCGATTGAGATAGCACCAGGCAGTGGCTTTCCAACTTTGGGTGAATTTATATTTTCAGTTGGGTTGTTCTTTATTATGCCCTCGGCAAGTAAAAAATTAAAGAAAGACTTGACTGCCGCCACTTTACGGGCTGCCGTAGTTGGAGCGTAACCTCTCTCTTTGAGATTAAGTAGATAGCCCAAGCATTTCTGGCGGTTAAAATCAGCCCATGATGGCATGATGCCACTTTTAGCAGTCTCTTCCTCAACGAAATCGGCTAGTTGAATCAGATCATTTTGATAAGCAGCCTTTGTATTTTCGGAAAAGCCCTTCTCAACAATAAGGTAATTTAAAAAGCTATTTATATCCTCTCTCACCATGACTCCTCAATCATCAACTTACTTCTTATTTTAACATAACTCATGAATGAACAACAGCAATTCAACCATGTTAACAAATTTTACCACGTTCTTATGTCTAATTACTAATCACGCCTTTATGTTTTATGTCAAGTGCCCTGATCTCATAGCTTATAACGGAATATTCACCCATCCCACTCGTCTTGCTTTCTACGGACTCTTATGATGTCCGCCGGACACCGCTGATTAAGTCAATTCCAGTTATAACTCATCAGCTTAACTTTAGTGTTCCCCTTGTTTTTGGTCTCGACTCCACTTCACTTCATCTCAAACAGAAACAAGGGAAATATCACAACATTAACAGAAGCGAAGGGATTTACTGAGTAGTAGCGGCAGAAATACAATTAGATAAGACCACATAGTTTCTTGGGTATAAATCGCAAGCTCCAGAAGCTATAATGCTCGAGACTCTAGCTTGACAAGTAGTACACCTCGTGAGGGTAGATTGCTGTTGGCACAATAGTTACCGTACTAGTATTGGTAGTAACAGCAATAATCATTGTGATTAAATTAATACTAACTTGACTTAAATTTGAGTCTTTGTTACTTTACATTTAACCACAGTTGCAAAAGGATACCTTAAGGTGTTTTATGAGTCCTACGATAATGTAAGAAGGTAATGGAATAGCAGATACTTTCAACAAATGCTAAACCATTAGAGATAGGAGGTAGTCAATAAAATGAGAAACGGACTGTTCGTTGTAATACTTGTTATTATTTTATTGGGAGTAGCGGTAGGCACCCCTTGGTTTATACTAGGAAAACAAAAGACAGAACTTAATGCGACTATAAAACAACAAAGCGACACGATAGCAAAACTCCAGGTGGCTATCACAGGACTTGAGGCGGACAAAGTAGTCCTACAGGAGACTATTTCGCAGCTTGAGGGGATTAATATTGAGCTCCATAGCGCTACAACAGAGTTTCAGAATACTATTTCTGATCTGGGAACCGCATTAGAAGAGTACAACAATATAATAATAGAACTTAGTGCAAATAACGCAGAACTTCAAGCGGCGGAGGTATCACTCCAACAGACTAACACGCAGCTTGAGGCGACTATATCAGAGTTGTTGGACACTATAACCAGCCTTAATTCTCAGTTAGCAGAGCAAAATAGCGCTGCTAATGTAGTATTGCAGGAGCTACAAACACAACTTGAAGGTGTAATTTCGGAACTTCAAACTACTATTGCGGAACATCAAGCTACTATTGCGGAACATCAAGCTACCATTATGGAAAATGAGATTATTATTACTGGGCTGGAAACCCAGAAGGCATATCTCCAGTCATACATTACGGAAGTTACTGAAGATTACGACGTAATAATTGTGGGACTTCAGGCTATTAATATGGAAGGTGAGGCTACTATTGCGGTACTGGAAGCCCAGAATGCAGATCTCCAGTTATATATTGCGGAACTCATTGAGTATTATAATACGATAATCGAGGACTATCAAGCCGCTCTCGCTGGACTTTAGCGGAAACAACCTGTGAGCCCGCTACAAAATAGAAGGCGGTTAGTAAAATGAAAAGCAGCCTGTTAATTATAACACTTGTCGCTATATCTTATGAGGAGTAGTGGCAAGTATGCCTCTATTTGCACTAGGGAAGCGAAAGGCAAAAATTATAGCCACAGTATCAAAGTTTCAGGTAATTATAGCAGGACTTGAAGTGAGCAAGCATAGTTCTCTAATTTGAAATTACCACAGGGGTTATGAATGTCGACGACGATGGTGTTATTAAAGTTATCACCTCTCTAAACCCAGAGAGTGTTAGACCAACGGGACCAATCTGTAATCCACCCAGTTATACTGAAGGCAAGACCAAGAACAAACAATGTATTTTATTTCTGGACTTATGGTCCTTCTGAATACATTGTTCTATAGAAGGTATATACCATTTAATCTCTGTATAGTAAGTTGATCCTAAACAGCTCACCCATAACATTGAATCAGTTTAAACTCTCTATCATGCTTATTGTATTATCTGTTCAGACCTCTTCCCAATATACGCATCACAATAATCTTCTTCTCGCATAGGCTAGACGCCAGCTAAAACCTAATCTGGCACTATATTTTTATTTTTAAATCTTTTCCGCTACGATACTGGCAGTAGCCATACGATCTTCTACAATTCCCTCGTGGTAACGAAGGCAACGGAAATCACGGAACATATCAAGTAGCTCATTATGCTCAAGCAGATAGTCGGGGTTCTTTGGTCGGCCAAACTTAGTTTGATCAACAATATAGGTTTCATAGACCACTACTCCCCCGACTTTAAGTCCGTCCTTAATCTGAGTTATCAGGGAGCGCTGTAGATAGTAGAAGCAGATAATTATATTATAGGAGTCCTTTTTAATACTATACTTGGTTTCTAGATCAACAGTTTCAGCTCTAATAGTAACGCCTGCCTTACGAGCTAGTTCCAAAGCATTATTTACGGCTTCAAATGATATATCAACTCCTTCTACGTTAAAACCCATACTGGCCAGATAGATGGCGTTTCTACCATTGCCCATAGCCACATCAAAGACCCATCCTTTGGGTAAGAGTGTGATGTTATCTACTAAAAATTGTGCCGGCTGGGAACCGCTTTGATGAATATGGGGCGTATTACCCATCAAGAAATACCTATCCTTTAAGTAACGCTCAAAAAAAGTGTTCGCCCTTACACCATATCATTTAATACTCTGCTTTTCAATGCTAAGGTCATGCTTTGCCTGTTCTTTGAGCTATGTTAAAATAGATTTAAGATGGCACTTTAAAAGGCAAAAGTTGACAACGAACAACCCAATACAAGAGCAATTGGCGAGGCTACCGACCAGCCCCGGTGTCTACCTCATGAAAGACGCTAGTGGCAATATACTATATGTTGGTAAAGCCGCCAACATTCGTCACCGAGTAAGGTCATATTTCAGAAAGAAACAGAAACTACTACCAAAACTCGAGCGGCTAGTCGCCCGAATAGGTGACATTGATTTTTTTATTACTGCCTCCGAACAAGAGGCACTCATCCTTGAACTGAATCTGATCAAGAGACACCGCCCTTATTACAACTCACGGCTTAAAGATGACAAGACCTTCCCTTATCTGAAGATTCACTTAAATGAGGATTGGCCCAGAGTACAGATCACGCGGCGCCTGACAGAAGACGGCAGTCGTTATTTTGGTCCCTTCGCCAGTGCTAGCTCAATTCGCCAGGCGTTGAAGGTAATTAAAGGGATTTTCCCCTTCCGCTCCTGTTCTATAACCATCACTGGCACCCTTCCCCGCCCCTGTCTCGAATACGATATTCATCGCTGCGCCGCACCCTGTATCAGTGGAACTATCTCCAAGGAGGAGTATGCTGAAATAATAAGGCAGCTGATTCTTTTTCTGGAAGGTAAGCAGGAACTTGTAGTACGCAAGCTTAAGAATAAAATGAGGCGGGCAGCTCTGGCTCTGGAGTATGAAAAGGCAGCTGAGCTTAGAGATCAGCTCCAAGCAGTAGAAAGAGTAATTGAATACCAAAGAATGGCCACCACCGTGACTGGCGAACAGGATATTATTGCCTTTACCCAAGACAATGACCATGCTTATATTCAGGTCTTTTTTATTCGCAATGGCAAGCTAACTGGCCGGGAGAGTTTTATCTTACAGGGTATTTATTCTGAGGAGCCAGAGCAAATAATGGCCAGTTTTGTAAAGCAATTTTATGCTTCCTCTCCTTATGTACCCCCGTTAATACTGCTCCAGCATTCGGTTGAAGACAAGACAATTATAAAGGGCTGGCTTAAAGCTAAAAGAGGTAGTCAAGTCCGTATGCAAGTACCCCGTCGGGGCAATAAAAAAAGCTTGGTTAATATGGTGGCTAAAAACGCTGAAGCCAGCTTAGAGCAGCTTAAAATCAGAAAGTCAAGTGAGCCGGTAACTTTAAAAGCTGCCTTAGAAGAAATAAAAAGAGAGCTTAATTTGCCTCGTCTGCCTTCTCGCATAGAAGGCTATGACATCTCTAATATACAGGGCAAGTTAGCTGTTGGTAGTATGGTAGTCTTTAATCATGGTAGGCCCAGGCGAGCCGACTACAGACGCTTCAGAATAAAATCAGTGGCTGGCGCTGATGACTATGCCATGTTCAAAGAAATAATTCAGCGGCGGTTTGGCCGTTTTAAAAAAAGCGATGCTGCAACTTCAGATAGCTGGGCAATACTACCTGACCTCGTCCTTGTTGATGGCGGCAAGGGACAGCTGAATTCAATGCTGGAAGCAATGCGTAAGGTTGGTGCTGGCAACGTGCCTGTTGTTGGTTTAGCCAAGAAGAACGAAGAGATTTTCATTCCCAAAAGGGTTAAACCTATCAGACTGCCTCGCAGTTCTCTGGGGCTTCAACTACTCCAGCGCCTGAGGGATGAGGCGCACCGTTTTGCCCTAGGCTACCACCAGGGAATACGCAAAAAACAAACCTTTGCCTCAGTTCTTGATAGCGTACCCGGTATCGGGCCCAAGCGTAAGCGTTGTCTGTTAAAACGATTCGGCTCGGTTCCGGCTATCAGGGAGGCTTCCCTGGAAGAGCTAAGTGCTACAGAGGGTATGAGTCAAAGCCTAGCCCAAAAAATAAAGGATTATTTGTAATTTGCCATAAAAACCTACGATTTTCCAGAGAATCAGGGAGTGACCATGCCGGCTAATCTGCCACCACAGTATTTTGAAGCTGAAAAGAGGTTTAGAACAGCTAAAAGTCCACTGGAAAAGATAGCTGCCCTGGAAGAAATGATGGCTATCATGCCTAAGCACAAGGGGACAGACCACCTGCGTGCTGAGCTAAGAAGCCGAATGGCCAAACTGACCCAGCTAGCAGCTAAGAAATCCGGCACCCAGCGGGCATCTATGGCTATAGAAAAAGAGGGCCCTGCCCAGATAGCCGTAATCGGGCTACCTAATTCGGGTAAGTCCCAGCTGGTAGCTACTATTACCAATGCCTCACCAGCCATAGCTGAATATCCTATCACCACCCATAGCGCTACCCCAGGGATGATGGAATTTGAAAACATTAAGATACAACTCATTGATACCCCGCCACTGCCACCACAACCCGGCCAGTGGTGGTTGCCGCCAATGCTGAGACAAGCTGATGCCTTGCTGGTAATGGTGGATTTGAGTGATAACTCACTGGCTAAAGCGGAGGCAAATATAGTGGAACTCCTGAAAATGAAGATAGTGATCAGCAAGGCAAAGGTTGAAGTAGAACCAGAAGTTATCTTATGGCCGAAAAAGGCGTTAATCATCGGTAGCAAGATGGATTTAGATAGAGATAACAAAGACTATCAAGCCTTGCTTAGTAAATATAAAAGACAGCTGCCTGTTACTGCTATCTCGACTAAAGAAGGTACGGGCCTAGAAGAACTAAGGCTCATAATTTATAGGATGCTTGACATTATCCGAGTTTATACCAAGATGCCGGGTAAAAGGGCAGACCTTGCCGATCCAGTGGTCCTAAAAAAGGGCAGCACACTCAATGATGCCGCCATATCAATACATAAAGACTTTGGCCAAAAGCTAAAATACGCTCGTATCTGGGGCTCAGGCAAACACGACGGTATAATGGCAAAAAGAGACCATATTTTGCAGGATAGTGATGTAATAGAGTTGCATTTGTGAAATCATGATTCCCTAATCAAAAGTAATCATAGGTACTTTCTGAGTTTTAATAATCGGTCTTTCTTTCCACACGGTTCTTTGCCTTTGAACGTACACTGCTAAAAGAAACACCTTTATCTATTTTGATTAGGTGCTTATATCCCGGCGTTGGAAGACTAATATGGCGGCGACAAAGGCGACCATGGCTACTCCGGCATAGACGACGATAGCCGTTCCGTTCAAGGAAGCGTTGCTGATAATCTCCTGGGGCTGATAATAGTAGAAGAGGGAAAGATTTCTCAACCAGCTGATGGACGGGTCCATAATGGGGATTATGAAGTTGAGTATATAGGAGCCGGCCATTAAAACTCCAGCAGCCAATAGGCTCTTCCTCGGCTGCAGGAAGATAGTGGCGAAAAATAGAGTAAGGCTGGCAAAAACCAACACGAAAAGCAATGCTTCTATTAATACCAGAGACAGGGTGATGATATCAACGGATTCTTGAATCATGGCAGAACCAACGATAAGGCCTACGAGCGAAGCACTAGCTATCAGTATAGCGGCGAGCACGAAGACGGCAAACTTACTTATCAGTATTTTATAGCGTTGAACTGGCTGGGCCAATAGCAAATCAATGGTACCCCGTTCCACTTCTCGGGCAATACCGATACTGGAGAAGATGGCGTAGATGCCTATTAGTACTGGCCACAATACTAGTAATTCCATAGCAGCGAATGACTCCGGGGTCAAAATAAAGTCTGCACCTTCCCATCCAAAAGCCGCCTGAAAGGCTTCGGGCATTTCGTTTATTGAGCTAAATATGTCAGTCGACTTCATCGTGGGGTAGAGGGACATCGTCAGCAGGGCATAAAGAAATATGATGACGGTCCAGGCCAGAAGCCCCCAGCGGCCAAGCTTTAGATTATTTAGAAATAGTCTTAGGCTCAAGACTGTTCCTCCTCGTAAAACTCCATGAAGGTATCTTCCAGGCTGGCCTCGGGGAATGACATATCTTCTATGGGAAGCTGGCACAGTTGTTTTAACAGACTGGGGATTTCATCGCGAACCTTGAGTTCCACCTGTTTACCCTTAATACTGATAATATCTGCTCTCTCCAGTTTGAGTTC
>CAJWSH010000019.1 GCA_913046255.1 uncultured Dehalococcoidales bacterium | reverse complement strand
AGTTGTACAACTTTCTCCCCATCAACTGTTGCTTCCATAAACTACCAACTCCTTTATTTTATATTTGGTAGGGCGTTGAACCATACAGTTCTCATTTCACCTGTAGCGTGATCAGGCAAGGGTTCAGAAAGCCCGCCTTTTAATGCAGCAACATCATTAGATATATCAGAACATAAAATCGCCCTTTTAGCCATTTCCACTACCTTCTTTTATCTTTTCTAGCCCTTCGTTTCCTTGCGAATATTAGTGTAACCACCCCCTCCAGCTTTTTACATCATCCCCTTTGATACGTTTTGACCTTTCATTTGCATTTCCCTTCAGCTCGCATCTCTTTCAGGTAAGCGGGAGGAAAGAGACGCATAGCTAGTAAATAGGCCAATGCACTGAAAGCCATTCCTGGCAGAACGATTCCGGCCCAAGTGCACCACTCGTAATGGTTAAAGTTTCACCTCTTTTCTTTTATTGATAGTACGAGGTGCTTTTTATGACTCGTCCCGCAAGACGGTTCTTATGATAATTACCTTTTTCCAAGACCACTGTTCCATTGATAATTACATACTCTATGCCTTCAGGCACCTTTGCTGACTCTTTCCATGTGGCTGTGTCGATTATTGTCTTGGGGTTAAAAATTGTAATGTCCGCATAGTTTCCTTTGCGTATCTCACCAGCATCGTCCACTTTCAACACGCCAGCTGCATTGAATGTTAGTTTCTTTACCGCTTCCTCCATCGTGATAAGACCCATTTCTCTAGCGAATCTTCCAATAGTTCTAGCTGTTGTTCCCCAAGCAGCTGGGTGTTGCTTTGCCTTCCCTAGTATGGCGTCTGACTCAATGGTGCTAAATGGATGTTTTATCTCTTCGATCTTTCCCTCAGCGAACCAACTTGTCTTAGCTTCTCCTGTGCCCTTTTGCCAACCCAACTCGGGCTGTCCTGTGCCGCCGAAGTAGACCAACATCGCTCCACCCTCCTCTTCCAGCGCCAACTCAGCCGCAGCATCGAAAGGATGTTTATTCCTCATCCTTCCCAAGTCAGCAAGAGTTAATCCCTCAAGTTTTCTGTTCTTCTCGACGTTACAGCACAGGATTAGAATATTGTCATACCCGTTTTTCGAATCAACTGCACAAGTTTTGGTAAGGTTGTGCGAATACACTTCAATCGGGAACCATGTTGCCACATATGTTTCGGCATCCTCTCGCATCTTTCTGAGTTGTTTTGGATCCCTTATTCTTTCCATGAGCTTAGGTATACCTCCAGCGAATGCCCATGTAGGAAAGATCGCAAGTATCGTTGTGTTAGCCCCTACGTATGGTATGAAATCAAAACTGACATCTACGCCCCTGATATCTCGGGCTTCCCTCATTAGGTCTAACGCGGGCTTCATCTTCCAGAAATATTTCTCTCCAAATGCTTCTTGATGGTGTAATTGAACTCTCAAATTAGCTGTCTGCCCGATTGACATAGCTTCTCCAAGCGCCTCAAAGTATAACTCACTTTCATTTCTTAGATGTGACAAATAGGTACCTCCATAATTGGCAACAACTTTCGCAAGTTCGAGAAGTTCTTCGGTCGGGGTAAACTGGCCAGGGGGATAAAGCAAACCAGTAGACATCCCAAATGCCCCCTGTTGCATCTCCTCTGCAACATAATCCCGCATCTTTTGTAGCTGTTCAACATTAGCGGGGGTGGTAGCTCCTATACCCATGATTGCCATTCGGATAGCGCCATGCCCCATATAAGTTGCATAATTGCACACAATTCCCTGCTTTTCTAAATGCTCAAAATACCCTTTTAGTTCTCTCCATTGATAGTCAATTCCTGGATCAAGGAATGCAGTATATCCTATTAGGTCATCAAGATATTCATCTGTGGCTGGATGAGGTGAATATCCACAATTACCGCCAACCAAAGTTGTTACGCCACTTCTTATCCTGCATTCAAGAAAATCCGCATTGTTTTTCATTGCAATTACCCAGTCATCATGTGTATGTAAATCCCAAAATCCCGGCGCCACTGCCAACCCTCCGGCATCAATCACGTTTTCTGCTTTTTCCTCGATACATTTCCCCATTTTTTCTATTCTGTTATTCTTTATGTAAATATCAGCCTTATACCATGGTCTTCCAGTTCCGTCAAATATCTTCCCATTTTTTATTAAAATCTCACTCATTTTGATTTCCATCCTTTTCTTATGTCCGTAGGGGGCGAAACTTTATGTTTAGTAGGATTTTTATAGCTATCGCATGCTGACGGTCGGGTATCAACGCTGATACCCGACCTACCAGCACGCCGACAGAATCGCCTACGAATGCAGCGACGTCACACTTTTTCTCCCCTTGGTAAAGAGGCCACCTACTAACATAATGACTAGGCTTAATACGAAACCTACAGTGATCGCGTGAATTCCGCCTATATGCCCCGAGTTGTGTAAAACAAAGTAACCATAGCTATACCAAACTGCGGTAACGCCTCCAGCTAGTCCCACACTGGTTAGTGCTGCGTACTTATTTGCTCTCTTCCATAATATTCCAAGGACAAGTGGCCAGAATAAACCTGCCACAACAATCTGATTTCCGACCATTAGGAGTTGAATGACATCCTTAATTGCCAAGCTAAGCCCGAACGAAAGAGCCAGAACTGCAGGAAGGAGTATAAACCTTCCAATCCTGAACAATTTCTTTTCATCCGTTATCCCCAATCTCATTCTGAAGATGTCATGAGTGATTAGGAGCGTTGGACCTATAAGTGTTCCAGCACCTGTTGACTGTAGAGCAGCCAGCACCGATGTGAAGATGAAGACAGCCAGGATAACCCCGGCGGTTCCGTATAGGGAAGGTAACTGGCTTATGAACCATGGACCCACAATCGCAGGGTTTGCTCCCGGATAGACAGCGCTTAAAGCAATACCTGTGAGAGCCGCTACGAAAAAGATTACTCCGACAAGTGGCATGCCTATACCGAACATGGGTCTGACGATCTTCACATCTTTGGCAGAATATGCACGCTGCCAGAAAGGAAACCACATCAAATAGAAACACGACATTGTTATGAGCCAGAATTGCCATAAATCAGGTGTCAGGTTGAACCATTCAAAGTGCACTGCTGGGGCATTTGCCACTATATTTCCCCAACCACCTGCTGTCATGAAAGCTAATACCATCAAGGTTACTGCACCAGCGCTGAAAAAAATTGCTTGGATATTAGTGGTGATGTTAATAGCTACGTAGCCACCCAGTATGGTGTAAGCCAATATTACTCCTGCGCTAATAAGCATACCGACAATTATAGGGAACCCGACAACGGCATTAAGGATTAATCCCCCGGCAAAACACTCCATCCCAACAACGGAAATGTCTCTAAAAGTGATCAATACCATTGTAGGTATTCGCATACGTTCACCAAATAGGTGTGCATAAAAATCGCCGGTGGTGTAGGAGTGGGCAACATCTGTGTCAACTCTTTTGCGTAGTATAGGTGCAAGAAGCATTCCAAAAACAACGGAGCTCACTATGCTGGTTGTCCAAGCCCATGTTCCACTAAAGCCCATGAGGAATCCTAACATGACAAATGATGTTATAACGAAGCCTCCATAGGATACACCGATAAGGCCCAATGTTCCTGTTAGAAGAGGAGTCTTTCTTTCAGCGAGCATAAAGGCTTCATATGACCTTACTCGTCTCATATAGCTCACGCCAATTATTACGGCGGCGTAAACTACTACTCCAACGATGTACCAAACATGGATTTGTTGCATTTTATTCTCCCTCCTTGTCTTATTTTACTAATCTGCTTTTCTTTGATTTTTTCATGTGTCATTAGGGAGCTTTTTATTAATATGATAAATAGGTTCCCAGCATCTTGCCTTCACATAATATCACCAATACTAGCATCACCCCCTCTGCGTTAGCCTAGTTAACTCACCAGATAACAAAAGAGCCGGCATAAAATAATGGCAGTCAGGTTACCTCTTCATCCTGTGCCTTCATCTTCTCCCGGTTTTACTCAGCTTGACCACCACTACCTCTGATTCTAAACAGGTATATTCATGCAACATTAGTTCAAAAGAACATTCATTATTTCTATGCGGACTAAAATAGCACCATCTTACTAATTTGTCAACTCATCCAGCAGCAAAGCTAAGCTTTCGGGAAAACCGATAAAAAGTCTCCATAATGACATTACGCATATTGTCAATGTGCCTTATGAACTGGCATTTCCCATTTTAACTCGCGATGGGGCATCCTGACCCTCATCACTCTTGTCGCCAATAATATATCCATAGCACCTGGTTGTCAACTCCCCGAATTAACTCATAATTATTGCTACCGAAAGTGGTATCGTTGCCTCAAAAATAGTGTTACCCAACAGGAGGCAACATGACAAGAGTTAGCATAAGAGAATACACTGAGGCAGTGCGGGGGCGATATCTGTGGGTGTCGAAGAAGGAGAAGGGTAAGATTCTAGACGAATTCACCGAGGTCACTGTCTGCCATCGAAAAGCAGCTATTCAACTGTTCCGTTGGGGCAAGCATACCAGGGCAGGTAACAGGCGAGGCCGTTCTCAGCAGTATGGTGCTGCTGTGGCTGGAGCACTGAGGGCAGCCTGGGAAGCCACCGACCGCCTGTGCTCAAAGCGGTTACGTCCATTTCTACCGGAGCTAGTAACAATTCTAAGGAGACACAGTAACAGCACGATGAACACTGAGATTGAGGCTCAACTCTGCCAAGTAAGCCCTTCAACTATCAACCGCCTATTGCGTCCTTACCGGTGGCTGGGAGGGCGTCACCCCTTTACTATTACCAAGCCGGGAAGCTTGCTTAAGAGAGCCATTCCTATCCGAACCTTTACCGACTGGCAGGAGGACCATCCTGGCGACAAACTCAGGCCCATTATCGCTGCGTATGCTTGGCACTCCACGTATCAGGAATAACCACTCTAGCGTATATAGTCTACACAAGAGATGACAAGCAAGGCCGGGACTGTAAGAACCCTGGCTTTGTCTATCTGCTGGAGTAAGTTACGGTAGTTTTACTAGCCCCACTTCTTTATTACTTCGCATATTCTGGCTCGTTGCTTCGGGCTCAGTTGCGTTCAAAAGTTAATTATTGTTTGACCTGTCAAAAGCCTAAAAAGTACTTATATTATTATAATGCCCCCTCCATTGTCAAGCAAGAGTATGCTTTTCAGGATAATTCCAGTCCATTTGGGGCACAGATATACATTTATTAATCACTTATCCCCGCTAACTTGACCTCATGCCTATTATACAGAACCTCCATGCTCCCAGAATTGCCACTACAATATCTGCGCTACCTAAATTTTAATTGGATAGCTGTTATTAAAGCCTGGCTCACTGGGATAGCCACCCTCCGTCTACAAACAAAGTATGCCCATTAACGAAATCGGATTCATCTGAAGCTAAATATACAGCTGCCCAAGCAATCTCTTCCGACTGGGCCACTCTGCCATATGGGATCCTATCTAGATAGAGACGGGCCCTTTCGGGTTTCTCAAGATCAGGCCTCATTAGGGGGGTATCAGTAGACCCTGGTCCTATAGCGTTGACATTAATTTTTTGGGGCGCGAGATCAAACGCCATTTGCCTGGTTAGGTTAATCACGCCCCCCTTAGCCGCGCAGTATGCACTTGCATCAAAAAACCCTATTTGGCCGAAGGTCGAAGCAATATTAATAACTTTGCCCTTTCCCTGCTTGAGCATTTGTGGTAATACACGCTGAGTGCAAAAGAAAGTTCCCTTCAGCATCACGTCCAGCGTAATATCCCAATCAGCTTCTGTCACTTCAATTATTGGCGACTTTCTGTATACACCAGCATTATTTACCAGAATGTCAATCTTGCCATGGTTGTCAATCGTTGAGGTAACCATCTTGTCTATATCCGATATCTTGGTCACATCAACTTGCAGTTCAGTCGCCTGGCGACCCATTCGGCGGATCTCCTCTGCTACCTGCTTAGCCTTGCCTAAGTTTCTGCCAGTGACACATACGCCTGCCCCTTCCTTAGCAAATTCCAAGGCAATAGCCTTACCAATCCCGGAAGTAGCGCCAGTAACAATAGCAACCTTACCTTTAAGCCTCATTTTATACCTCCTTGTATTTTAGAAATTTTCACCATAGTGACTTTCAGCTTGGCATTATTGACCTCCGGCTTATCTTAACCCACGTCGGACTCCTTTCTATCAGTCCCACCAGGTGTAATAATACTATCCAAACGAAAGATATCCTCTTCAGCTTGATATTCATAGCGACCCTCCTCCACCTCCCTTCGTATTGCCTCGTACTCTTTCTTTTTAATTGGAACATATCGGTGGCGGTCACCAACCCGGGTAAGAACAAGGCTATCTGCGAATATCGATGCCCTTTGCATAGGGTCATATAAGTCAAGTGGTGTCCGCCCGATTAACTGGTACCCGCCAGGGCTACTCACTGGATAAGCTGATGTTAAGTGTCCGGCCAAACAGATAATACGGTCAGGAGTCCACTTCCTTGGTCGTGGATATTTTGGCGCGGTCAGAACAAAGCTAGGATTGATGGGAGACGCTTGATAGCAGCCCGGGGTGAAGCCAACGGTACCAACCCAGTGAAGCATCCCCGAGTGGACTTCAATGACTTTTTCAACAGTTATATTGTTTAGCTCAGCGATAAACTCCATGTTATTCGGAGCATCGTGTGCTCGGGCACATTCCTGTGACCAAGGGTCGTTATACCAGATGGGTATAGTGAGAATTCTGGATGGCAGTTCTTTAAGTTCACCAAGCTGCTTATCCAAATGTTTAAGTTCATCGACCAGTTCTTTATAGCTAACCGCAAGCGGGTTATACACAATCCCTAGAGAGCGATGGGTAGGTTCCGTCTCGGTTACCCCGGCTAAAGCTGTCTTCTTGATGGCCTTATTTAAAGCAGTGACTCGAAAGTTGAGCGACAGATTTAATTCATCCCCATACTCAACCATAACATACACATTCCCCGCAGGCCGGAAAACAGGCTCTTTGTATATCATAACTACCAGCTACCTTCCCTCATTATTGTAGAAACACACTAGCAAAACCCTAGCCAGTGCTTTTAGGCTTCGCTTGACTAGAAGGTTTTCTAGCCGGAGTGATGGAAATGTTGGCTTTCTTCAACTCGTCTCTAATCGCTTTCAAGACATCGACCGCATTGGGGGTGTCCCCGTGCGTGCAGATACTCTGAGCCTCCTTCTTAATAACCTCGCCATTGATTGCTGTGACCGTTCCCTCAGTAATAAACTGTCTGATTCTCTTTCGCACTCCCTCCAGGTCTATGGCGTGCTTTTCCCGGAAAGGCGCTACTATTCCATCAGGAGTATATCCTGTGTCGGCATTGAGTTCGCCGACTGCTTTAAGCCCCATCTCCGTAGCTATCCTAGGGAATGCCTCAGTCAAGGGAGATGGCCAATAGACAGGAAGGTCAGGGTCTATCTTGATGATTGCCTCACAAATAACCTTTGACAGCTTCTCATCTTCGGTCAGCACCCAATATAGCGCACCATGAGGCTTTACATGATGCAGTTCCAACCCGGCTGTCTCAACAAAGGCTTTTAAGGCTCCGACCTGATAAATTGTGTAACACCAAGCATCATCTTCAGAAATTTCCATTTTACGACGCCCGAAACCCATAAGGTCAGGAAAGCCGGGGTGCGCTCCGATCACAACACCGTTGCGTTTGGCTAGCTCAACCGTTTTCCTCATAATACAAGGGTCTCCGGCATGAAACCCACACGCAATGTTGGCAGTAGTGACATACTTCATAACCTCTTCATCATTACCTGCCTTGTAGTTGCCGTAACCTTCGCCCAGGTCACTATTTATGTCAATCTCCGTTATCATGATAGCCCCCCTTTCTATTTTGTTTCAGTTCAATCTCAGTCATGATAGTCCCCTTTTTTATTTTGTTTCAGTCATCTTGATAATGCTGTGTTCCCCTAGTATTTCCTCAGTCTTCCTCAGGATATCGGCTGCCTGGTCAACGGTAACTGCCTGGAATTTAACCAGATCGCCGGCTTTCATTTGCCCTATCCTTGATATATCAGGAGTAATCACGGTAGCTATTTTAGCATACCCTCCCATACTAGGCCCCTCAACCCCCAGAACGATTGGCTCCAGGCCACCGGGTACCTGAATGCCACCCATAGGGGCAGGGTCGTCAACAATATTGGATGGGTCAGAACCAGCTTGGTCAACTAGGTAATCCGGCCGAGGTTTAAAATTCAATTTTGGCCCGATTAATCTACAACCCATGCGGTCTGACATTGAGGAAAACTCCCATTCGTACGTGATGAAGAGTTTAATGCTTTCTTCAGTAAACAGGTAATCTTGGGGACCAAGCACAACTCTAATGTTCCATTTCTTGGTATACTGAGGTATCAAATTGGGTTTTAAGGTTCTGCCCACGCTTTCCTCGAGTGGTAGTTTTGGGATACCAATCTTAAGTATATCACCCTTGGTTAGTGCTCTTCCCTCTATGCCACCTACCGAGCCTCTAATGAAAGTGGACCTACTGCCTAGAAAAGGCGGGACCTGTATTCCTCCGGCTACACATAGATATGCTCCTGCTCCGGCTAGGGGCCGGCCGAAGGAAATTACGTCCCCTTCGCTTACTCTTACCGCCGTCCATAACGGAAAAGGCTTATCATTCAGTTTGCAAGAAAGGTCTCCTCCAGTTACTGCTACTACCGTTGAACACAACACCTTCAAAGTAGGCCCTAGAAGAAGGATTGCTAACCCTGCTTCTCCAGGGCTACCTATCACCGGAAAAGATTTTCCCGGCTCGTTACCCACCAGCAGGTTCCCTATCCGAAGGCTAAAGGGATCCTGTGCTCCAGCAATTGGCATGCCGATGCTAAGGTAGCCAGGACGTCCTAGGTCTTGGACTGTTGTCTGTAGTCCGCCCGTAATAGCTTCAAATGCTTTCTCGCTCATGTTTAGACAACCCTCAAATTCTCCTCAAAGGTGGCTTCAGCTAGGTTCCTTTGTGCCAGTTTAGCCATCTTACTGACTTACCTCTAAGAGTGACTTCAGCTTTGATATGCGGTCTTTTCTTTTCCTAGCGACCATTTTGAATGCTATGGGAACGTCTCCCATCAGGGCATCTGATTGCTCGGCAGCATCGGAGTAGAATTTGACTATTCTTTCTTCGATATTAATAGCCTTATTTAAAGCCTGGGAGTAGCTTGTATTATCTAATGGTGGGACTTCGAATGTATATTCATCTGGGTTTATATCAAAGGCAAAACAGCTCTCAAGGGCATCGGTAATAACGCTATAGTATGCCCTTTCCACTTGGGCTACATTCTTTTGATTCTCTTTAGCAAAAGAAAGGAAAGCGTCTCTGTCAGCGGCATGTTTTTGGGATAAATTTTCATAGAAATTAGCTGATTTACCTTCAAGCTGCTTAACGAAACTGATAACCTCAGAAGTTGTATGCAGTGACATTTGTGGTCACTCCTTTCCTACAGCCACCTCTGTATGACAACCTTGCTCTCAGTGAAGAAACGGATAGCTTCTTGACCCTGTGTGTGTAATATTCCGAAGAATGAGTCCTTCATCCCACTAAATGGGAAGAATGCCATAGGTGCTACTATTCCGATATTTATGCCGATATTTCCGCTGACGACACGGTATTGGAATTCCCTAGCGGCTTTACCATTCGAGGTAAAGATAGCATGGCCATTAGCGAAGGAAGAAGAATTTGCCAGCTCTATAGCTTCATCTAGGTTTTTCACTCGCAAGACACTCATCACTGGTCCGAAGATTTCTTCACGAGCTATTTTCATATCTGGGGTAACATTCTCAAATATAGTTGGACCTAGGAAACATGTATCAGGATAATCACCAACAATCTTGAAATCCTTTCTGCCATCAAGCCTGAGTTTTGCCCCTTCTTCTATACCACTCTCTATATATCCTATGATTCTCTCTTTCTTCTCTTTATCACGTACCGGCCCCATCTGTACTGATTCATCAAGCCCGTTGCCAACGATCATTTTGCGTGCTGCATTGGCAACTCCATCCATAAAACTATCGTAGAATCCATCGTTTTCACCTACGATAACAAGATTGGCACCTGATAAACACCTTTGGCCGGCGTTACCGAAAAATGATGTCATTAAGACTGGAATGGTTCTTGGCACATTGTAATCTGGCATTATTACCATAAAATTCTTGGCACCGCCCTGAGCAATGGCCCTCTTTCCGGTTTCGCCACATCTCCGGTAAATGAGCTTAGCTGTTGGGGTGGAGCCGACAAAGGTTATACCTACAATATCCGGATGGTCTAGCATTCCGTCAACCACAGTTCTTCCGCCATGGACTACGTTAAAGACGCCTGGTGGGAAACCAGCCTCGTCTATTAACTCAGCAAGCCTTGCCTGACTATTGGGAACTTCACTCGAGGGTTTAACTACGACGCAGTTTCCAGTAGTCAGGGCGTATGGCGCCGACCAGAGTGGAATCATAAATGGAAAATTGTAAGGCCCTATAATTCCGAAAACTCCTAATGGCTGTCTAATAATCCACTCATCTATGCTTGGTGAGATATCCTCGGAAAAGGCCCCTTGCATTAAGGTAGGAATCCCACAGGCAACCTCCACATTTTCTATTCCACGTCTTGTTTCTCCTCTTGATTCATCAATGGTCTTTCCATGTTCCTGTGTCTGGATTCTACTGATTTCCTCAAAATTTTCTTCTAATAACTCTTTTAGCCTGAAGAGATACCTTGCTCTGTTGACTGGGGGTGTTCTCCTCCAATCCGGGAAAGCTTGTTGAGCCGCTTTTACTGCCTCATTTATCTCATCCCTGGTTGAAACGGGTACCATGGCAATTATTTTGCCTGTGGCTGGATTGACCACGCCTTTAATCTCGCCTTTAGATTCAACCCACTCCCCACCGATGAAATTTTTGATTGCTCTAACTTCTTTAATTGGTTCTTCTAAAAGAGCCATATCGCATTCATTCTCCTTCTGGGCTTTTTCAGGGCATTAAATTATTTATGTCTACTTTATTAATCTGTTTCGTCCTGATTGTGGATATAAGAAACAGTCATCAGCTTCGTTATCTCGTTTCATCATTCAGAGACAAGCTGTGCCCTAACGATACAGCTCTCTTTTTACTGCACTACACCATTTTTCCTTTCCACAACACTCAATTCGGGCAAACCACTGTTGCATCTTTGTGTAGTATTTTTGACCAAATCTATTACTAATGTGGTATTATAGCATTATTTTCGGTGGCATACCAACACCTCTCTGTTAGATGTTAGAAAATCAAAAGCGGACAGTAAATGGTACATTCCTCCACTGAGGAGGGATGTAGGCAAATACATAAGCGGTTCACTACTGAGCAGGTAAAAACTTTATTAAAAGGATACTGCAAGGGGCATTGGATAGGTCAGCAGTTGCGGAAGTCTTGGAGATAAGTAAATCCAGATTCTTGGTTCTTCTGAGAGAATATCGCCGGAATCCAGATGAATTCTCTCTCACTTATCAGAGCACTACCCTAACCAATCCTGATGCTTGGAACTCTAACTTAACAAGTAGCACAATAACTGGGGGCAGGTCACTACCATAATATATACTAAGGAAGTAATTAAATGGCGTTGATATGAATCTGGCCAGTTATCGATAACAGCCAAAAAGTATTAACGCTATGAAAGGAGCGAAGGATGATTACCAAAGAAGGAAAGGAAAAGCTTCTTGAATGGGATAGATTGCATGTAAACCACCCGTTTTATCCCTTTGGGCAAAAACTTAGGGGAGTGTTGTTTGAGGAGGGAAAAGGTGCAAAATTGTGGGATACTGAGGGTAAGGAATACATTGATTTCAGCTCCCACTTGACGTGTGTGAATCTAGGCTATGGTCAAAGCGAACTTGTTACTGCATGTACCGAACAGATGCAGAAGTTACCCTATAGTACTACATTTTGGGGGTATTCTCATAGACCAGTTATTGAGTGTAGCATGAAGCTAGCCGAGTTAACTCCAAAGGGTTTAGACCATTTCGTCTTTACCGGCGGGGGGTCGGAAGCTGTAGAGGTTGCCTTTTTGGTTGCGCGCCGATATTGGAATAACAAAGGCAGGGGCAAGTATAAGATTATCAGCCTATACAATGGATACCACGGAGTATCTTTTGGGGCGATAAGTGCTACTGCCACAGCGAGGGGAGTTTTGCACCAGGGGATAACACCACTGGTACCCGGCATCATCCAGGTACCCAGTTACAATTGCTATCGTTGCATGCTTGGGAAGGAGTACCCTCAATGTGATATCCAGTGCGCTAAGTACCTAGCTGAGGTTATTAAGTGGGAGAGCCCAGATACAGTGGCGGCAGTTATTTTCGAGCCATGTATGGGAGCCGGAGGTTTTATCTGCCCACCCCCAGAATACTGGCCTCGGGTAAGAGAGATATGTACCGAGTATGATGTATTGCTGATCTCTGATGAGATTGGCACTGGCTTTTGTAGAACGGGGAAAATGTTTGGGATGGACCACTGGAATGTTATACCGGATTTGATGACCTTGGCTAAGGGTATAACTAGTGCCTACTTCCCCGTAGGAGCAGTGGCGATTAGTGATAAAGTTTGGGACGGCTTTGAAGGTTCGGCTCTCCCTGGGGAATACACTTACAGTGGACATCCTGTAGGTTGTGCAATTGCGGTTAAGGCGATGGAGATATACGTTAGGGATAAGATAGCTGAGCATGTAAGAAAGGTAAGTAAGCATATGTATGAGCGTCTCAATGCTGAGTTTCTACCGCTCCCGTGCGTAGATAATGTTAGTGGTCTAGGTTTCTTTGGCGGAATTGAAATAGTAGCTGACAAGGCTACCAAGAGAATGTTTGAGCCGACATTAAATGTTATTGGTCACATACAGTCTGAGATGCTGGAAAAGGGAATTTACATTCGTATAAACAGTGGGTTGTTTACGCAAGGTGACCGCGTCCCCTTTGCCCCTCCACTAGTAATCACACAGGAGGAGATTGACAAGGGGCTCGATATTTTGTACCCCATCTTGGCTAGCATTAAGCCTGATTAAGAAATTGAAAGGGGTGTGAGTTCTTTGAAGCCCAATTCTTGTATTTCTTCAGCTCACCTTCTAGCCAGTTCGTATCAAGGAAGCCCTCTATATAGGGGCGAAGTTGAAACAGCGCTTGCTCTTGCTGTTAGAGCCGGGGTGCTTGTTTTCACAGAGGAGGAAGTGCCAAGCAAGGCAGGGATTGATAATATTGTACCTAGTTAGGTTATTTAACACTCTGATCATAGCTTGTTGTCACGCTTTGTTGACTTCTGAGGCAGAAAGCACAACGACATAACATTACGATGGACAGTTGAGTACAAAGAGTAAGGGTAGCTGGCAGAAGTTACGGCTGCTTAATCCTATTTTTAGTTCCAGTTTCGGGTAGCATGAAAGCGACGACAGCCGTAGCTATTGATATACCAGTAAGAACAAGGAGAGACAGATCGAGACTCCCAGTGATGTCTAAAATGCGTCCACCTATTAAGGGACCAATGATTGCTCCAGAATAACCTACAGATAATACTAAACCACTGGCGGTTCCTACTTTCTCCTCAGGCATCAGCTCTACAGGCAGGGCTAGTATAACTACTATTCTGGTGGCATCAGCGATTCCTACCAGGGCCATAGGGAGCCACATC
>CAJWSH010000018.1 GCA_913046255.1 uncultured Dehalococcoidales bacterium | reverse complement strand
CCGGCAGGGAGAACCGAGACAAGCTGCCAGATGAAGTAGCCGGAAGCATGTGGCGGGGAAATTTCACCTATACTCATAACTACAAGTTCTATGCTGAAAAAGCAAACATTAAAACAGTTAAGAGCAGGGTAATAAGACTACCTTACCCAATTTACTATTTCTACTATGGGGAAACAAATGGTTGCCATTGGTAAGATAAGAGCGGTTGCCAATTCGTATATTGACTTTGAGGACGCCAAAAACTTTTAAAAGGTGGTCACCCTTGCTAGCCAGAATAAGAAATATGATTAGAGTAAAGCTAAGCACTCTAGCGTTGCATGCTCGTCGAGAGAATGCGGAACGCATACTAAACCGCCGGATGATGAGTTTTAGCAAGAAGGACATCTTTGCAGAAGAGGACATGTCGGCTCACTTCGCTGACCAGGAGATATCCGATGTGGGGCTGCAAAAGGTGTTAATGAGCTTCATAATCGCTCGAATTAACTTTGTTGAGTGGGTTCTCACCGCGGATGAGATAGCCACTGGAACTTTTGTTGATTTAGGTGATTCCAGCGGTATTTTCTTAAAAGCCTTTGACAAACCGGGCTACAGCCTAAATGTAAGTGAACAAGCGTTGAAAAATATCAAGGCAAAAGGTATTGCAGGCATAGGAGCCAATGTAGGGAGCCTGCCATTTAAAGATAGCTCGGTTGACCATGCTTTGTTGTTTCAGACATTAGAACATCTACCCAACCCTATTGCCACTCTTCAGGAGATATACCGGGTATGTAAGAAGTCTCTCTTTATCTCTATACCTCATGTTTCCCAAACGCAAATCCACGAATTTAACTACGACCCGGCGAGACCTATCCCTGAGCACCATATCTTTGAATTTAATGATAGTGATTTCAGGAAGATTGTCTCCCATACCGGCTTTAAGATAAACAGAGCTGAGGTTGTGGAAGTGCTTGACAACGGGAGAAATCTGAAGGAGTTTCTAATGTTCGCCCACTGGCGATGGTGCTATGAAAAGGATTTACTTTATGGGTGCTTCAAGAAGTTTGCTCTTTATCACCTAATAAAGTAACGGGGATTAATAAATTTTGAGTGGTAACTTTATGTAATATAATAATGGAGTGAATATGAAAGACTTCAAGGTATTATTTATCTACCCTAATACGATGATGGCTACTTTAGTGCCAATCAGCCTTTCCATATTATATCCATGTTTGAAATCAAGCGGATTTCAGGTGGAATTATTCGATACCACGTATTATAGAACGGAAGAAATAAGCTTTGAACAGAAGAAGGTTGAGCTTCTGCAGGTTAAGGAGTTCCGTCTGGAAGAAAAGGACATTTCTTACATAGAGAGTGATGTTTATGCAGACCTGGTAAAGAAGGTTGAAACCTATAAGCCGAATCTTATTGCGGTAACAATCGTTGAAGATGTCTTTCCATTAGCCCTGTCATTGTTGGACTCAATAAAACAATTTGATATTCCGGTTATTGCCGGCGGGGTTTTTGTCACCCTTTCCCCGGAAGAGGTTATCTGCCAAAAAAATATTGATATGATTTGTATTGGTGAGGGAGAGGAGCCACTGGTGGAACTATGTGAAAAGATGTATCGGGGTGAGGACTACACTAATATTCAAAACCTTTGGGTCAAGAAGAACGGTAAAATAATTAAGAACCCCTTGAGAAAACTTGTCGATATAAACCAACTGCCCTATATAGACTTTGACATATTTGAAAGAAAACGGCTCTATCGACCAATGTATGGGAAAATCTACACCATGGTTCATATTGAAGCGGACCGGGGGTGCCCGTATAACTGTACCTATTGTGAAGCACCGCATCTCAGGAAGTTATTTAAAGAACACGGATGTGGTAATTACTACCGGCGAAAGCTGCCAAGCCGAATTATGGAAGAACTGAGACATCTGGCTAAAAAATATAACCCGGATTATATCAATTTTGATGCTGAGTCATTCTTGGCAAGACCCATCTCGGAACTTAAAGAACTCTCCGAACAGTATAAAAAAGAAATAGACCTGCCCTTCTGGTGTCAATCAAGACCGGAGACGGTGACCGAAGAAAAGATAAAAATATTGAAAGAGATGAATTGTAAAAATCTGCAATTTGGCATCGAGCAGGGGAACGAAGAATTCAGAGCCAGGATACTGAAGAGAAGTTATACTAATAAAGAGATGGTAGAGGCTCTCCAGATAGTGGAAAAGTACGGAATCAGATATACCGTGAATAATATCATTGGCTTCCCCGATGAGACCAGGGAGCTGATTTTTGACACTATTAATGTGAATCGACAAATAAACCCGACTACAATAAACTGCTATCTCTTCACACCGTATAAAGGAACCTACCTGCGTCAGTACTGTGTCGAAAAGGGTTATTTAGATAAGGATGCCAATGTGCATCAGCTTCTGGATGGTGCCGAACTAAAGATGAATTCTATTAGTTACCAGGAGCTAAAAGGCTTACAGAGAACCTTCCCTTTGTATGCCAAAATGCCTGAGACTGAATTTGACAAGATACGAATTGCCGAGAAATTTGACGAGGCAGGAAACCGGATGTTCCAGCAACTAAGAGAAATATATTATGAAAGATATTTTTCCTCCTGAATCCAAAAGAGGCGTAATAGTATGCCCACCTCTGAAAACGAGTATTCGTGAAGTGCTGAGGCAACTTAAGGGAAGCGACTTCCGATGGGTTTACCTGGGGGAGGATGTAGCCAAAGCCATCGCCATAGAGCAACAATTCAAAGGCAAGGGACAACGAATAGAAATCGCTGAAGAACTTCAGAAAACAGCTCATTCCCTGCGACAGCCTTACATTGACTACATAGGAAAATTGAGCCTTGAGAACAATGCTATTTCATGGTGGGTTGGCTCTCTCTCTGAAAAAAATCCGTGGATATCCAAAACCTTCCTTTATGCCTGCTATACCAGGCTATGCCAAACTCTTCTCAATTCCAGCAATGAGGAAACCCTCGTCTTCCTTGGCGAGAATAAAGCCTTGAGAAAGAGTCTGGTTAAGAATGTCTCTGCCCATCACAAGTGCGAGATACATCATCTTGAACCAGTAACTCATAACATTCTTGGAGCACTCAGTAATGCACTTGGGATAGTCATCTATAAAGGATACTTTGTATTAAGCGGTATATACCGTCTATTGCTCGCCAAATATTATGGATTGAATCAAGTTCCAGATGGAAAATTAAAGGAGGGGAAGGGGCTGGTTTTACTCCATACCTGGATTGACCAGCGCTCCTTTGATGCCAATGGTGAGTATCACGAGAGCTATTTTGGCAATTTGGCTCATCACCTGAGAAATAAGGGAGAAAAAGTCATCATTGTTCCCTACATTTTACACACTGTTTCATATCGTCAAACCCTTAAGAAGATGGTGCCAAGCAGTGAGAACTTTTTAGTGCCGGAATCATTTTTGAAAATGGCAGACATTTTTCGTGTCTTCGTAAAAACAATGTCAAATCTTCCCCACAAAAGGGCTTATCCTGACTTTGAGGGTATTGATATTTCAGAAATAATTTATGATGATGTCAGAAGAGAGTGGTCAGGGATACGCACTGCCTTGAGTTTGCTCCATTACGAGGTCGTCAAACACTGGAAGAATGCCAGAGTACCAATAGACGCCTTCATTTACACCTATGAAAACCATGTCTGGGAAAAGGCATACTGTATAGCATTGAGGGAATTTTACCCTTCCGCAAAGCTAATCGGTTATCAACATGCCTTCGTCCCCAAGATGCTGTTAAACTATTTCTTTGCCAGAGCCGAAGCACCCATTTTGCCATTTCCCGATAAGGTAATCACCAACGGGAAATATATTGAAAGGCTCTTTACCGAGTCGGGCTATGACCCGAAAAAGGTGGTATGCGGCGGAGCCATAAGGTATGCCAGCATGATGAATAAAGAAAAAAATACGCCAATAAAGAAAGGTGCTTCAAGCCCGGTAGTTCTGGTCACTCCTTCCATAGACAAAAACGAAACTATTGAGCTAATCCGTAAGGTGTTGGCGGCTTTTGGAGAGACGAATAAGTATAAAATTATCCTTAAGCTCCACCCGGTAATTCCTTACCCTAAAATTTCGAGATACATCGGTTTCCTGCCTGAGAATTTTATCGTCTCGGACAAGCCGGTCAGCGAGCTGCTAAAAGAAAGCCAAGTGTTACTTTATACTTCATCAGCAACCTCCATTGAGGCTCTTTCCCTTGGCGTTCCCGTGCTACATATAGAGTCGGATTTTATTATAGATAGGGATAATCTCTCAGATTTTCCATCTAGTGTCAGGCAATCGGCTAAAAATAAGGAAGATATTGAAAGGATGACGGAAAAGATACTTGAAACCGATGAAAAGGAGTTGTCAAAGCAAAGGGTAATATGGGAAGATATAGTCGCCGAGATTTTCGGACCGGTGGACGAAAGCGTGTTTGATTTGTTCTTATAATTGGAGAGTAGTTATGGAGAAACCTGAAGTTGTAATTTTATGTGGGGGCAAAGGCTCCCGGTTAAGCGAAGAAACGGCTCTTAAACCAAAACCCATGGTTGAAATAGGGGGACGGCCTATATTGTGGCATATAATGAAAATATATTCCCATTATGGATACAACCGGTTTATTCTGGCACTGGGCTATCAAGGCGAACACATTAAGAAGTACTTTTATGATTACCGGACTATGGCCAGCGATTTTACTCTGGTGATGGACCCGCACAAATCCCCCGAGATGCACGATGTTCATGAACATATTGATTGGGAAATTACTTTTGTTGACACCGGATTAGATACCTTGAAAGGCGGGAGAATAAAGCTTTTGGAGAAATACATAAAGTCTGATAACTTTCTGTTAACTTATGGTGATGGCGTAGCTGACTTAGATATCGAGAAGTTGCATAACTTTCACCTCTCCCATAATAGTATCGGCACGGCAACCGCAGTAAGGCCTCCCTCTAGATTTGGCGAGCTGATAATCTCCGGTGATAAAATCGTTAAATTTGAAGAGAAGCCTCAACTCGGAACCGGAACAATCAACGGCGGTTTTTTCGTTTTTAAGAAGAAATTTATGGAGTATCTAACCCCCGATGTGAGTTGTGATTTCGAGTTTGGGGCTCTACAGAAATTGGCTCAGGATGGAGAGTTACGGGTCTATAGTCACCGTGGATTCTGGCAGTGTATGGATAATATTCGTGATATGGATTATCTAAACAAATTATGGGATGATAACCAAGCCCACTGGAAGGTGTGGAAGTGATAAATTTTTGGAAAAACAGGAATGTCTTCATCACCGGATGTACCGGGCTGCTCGGTTCACATCTCACTCAGATGCTGGTTGACCGAGGAGCAAATGTTGTTGGTTTGGTCAGGGATATAGTTCCGCAATCGAATCTAGTCCAGTCCGGCGTTTTCGACAAAATAAATATCGTTCGAGGGTGCGTTGAGGATTTCTTTACCGTCGAAAGAGCCCTGAATGAGTATGAAATTGATGCCGTTTTCCATTTAGCGGCGCAGACCATAGTCGGCACCGCCAACCGAAACCCGCTGTCTACTTTTGAGTCAAATGTAAAGGGGGCCTGGTGTGTGTTAGAAGCCTGCCGAAGGGTGCCCATAGTTAAGAGAATAATAGTGGCCTCAAGTGACAAAGCCTATGGTGAACAGGAAGGACTTCCTTATAAGGAAACATCATCTCTAAAAGGTTCACACCCGTATGATGTATCGAAGAGTTGTGCCGACCTTATTGCCTATACCTATTACAAAACATATAAACTCCCGGTCTGCATCACCAGGTGCGGCAATTTCTATGGTCCTGGCGACTTAAATTTTAACCGGATTGTTCCCGGGACAATACGCTCGGTATTAAACAATGAGCCGCCAGTAATAAGAAGCGATGGCACCTTTATCCGGGATTACTTCTATGTAAAAGACGCCGCTTTAGCCTATATCCATTTAGTCGAAAAAATGGACGATATCAAGATTCACGGTGAGGTATTCAATTTTTCCAACGAATTACAGATTTCTGTTTTGGAATTAACCAGCAAAATATTAAAACTAATGGGTAGGACTGACCTGAAACCAGTAATTTTGAATCAAGCCGAAAACGAGATAAAGCATCAATACCTATCGGCTAAGAAGGCGAGAGAGAGGCTCGGGTGGAAGCCAGAATATGACCTTGATGGGGCGTTAAATGAAACCGTGGAATGGTATAAAAATTTTTACAAAGCTAAGGTAATAAAATGATAAATGGTGTAAAGATAAAACCTCTGAAAAAGATTTGTGACGAGCGCGGGATGGTAATGCACATGTTAAGGAATGATGACCCGGATTTTGAAAAGTTTGGTGAAATTTATTTTTCGGTAGTTTACCCTGGGGTAGTTAAGGGATGGCATAATCATAAAGAAATGACACAAAACTATGCGGCAGTATCTGGCTTGATAAAGCTGGTTCTTTATGATGAAAGGGAGGGTTCCCCTACCAGAGGAGAATTGCAGGAAATCTTTATGGGCGAAGATAATTATGTATTGGTTAAGATTCCTCCTCGTGTCTGGAATGGTTTTAAGGGGATAGGCACCGAACCAGCTATTGTGGCTAATTGTGCTACTATCCCCCATGACCCGGATGAAATAAGCCGTCTTGACCCGTTTGATAACCATATCCCCTACGATTGGTCGCTAAAACATGGCTAAGCAAAGGGTGTATAAATGAGAATTCTGGTTACTGGTGGATTTGGGTATTTAGGTAGTCACACCAGTAACTATTTTTTAAGTAAAGGGCACCAAGTCAAGATATTATCAAGAACCGCTCACCCTGAACTATCTGAGTGGAGTCGGCAGTTTGAAGTCGTCATTGGTGATGTTTCCGAGTACTCTGCTATCGAAAATTGCTGCCGGGATACCGATGTTGTTATTCATACTGCGGCTCTAAATGAGGTAGATTGCAGGCTAAAACATAAAGAAGCGCTACTGATTAATGGATTGGGGACCAGAAACCTGCTGGAAGATGCACACCTGAATAATGTGAAGAAGTTTATCTATTTCTCCACCTTTCATGTTTATGGGCCACCTAAAACAGATATTATTACCGAAGAAACCTTGTCCGACCCGATTAACACTTACTCGATCACGCATTATCTTGCGGAGAGGTACTGCCGCCAATTTGAAGTCGAGAAGAAGAACAAAAGATATATACTCAGGATATCCAATGGCTATGGGGCTCCCCTCTTTAGAAGTGTCAACCGATGGGCTCTGGTTTTAAACGATTTATGTTCTATGGCGTTTAGCCAGAAGAAGATAGTGCTGAAGTCCAATGGAACTCAGGAGAGGGATTTTATTGGTATCAGAGATATTATGCAAGGTGTAGAAATATTTGTCGAAAACGACGTAGAAGACCCGGACAGCAATGTGTACAATCTAGGCAGCGGGCAAAATGTTTCCATAATTTCTCTGGCAAGTACTGTAGCTGAGGTGTATCAGGAAAGATATAATAAAAGCATCAAAGTAGAAGTACCAGAGGATGCTACTGAACCGGATATAAAAGTATCTTTCCAGTTTTCCATCGATAAAATAAGGAAACTTGGCTATCAACCGACTTCGGTTATGAAGGAAGAAATCCATAACATCTTTGAATTGTTGGAAGGTTGACATGAAAGTAAGCGTTATTCTTCCCACCTATAATCGAGCCAATATGCTAACTGAAGCCATAGACTCAGCGCTAAATCAGACGTTTAAAGATTTTGAGTTGATTATCATTAACAACTACTCTACTGACAACACGGAATCTGTAGTTAAATCATATGATGATAAGCGGATTCGATACTTTAAAAACCGGAACAATGGATTAGTCAGTGTAAACAGAAATTATGGTATCCAAAAATCTCGTGGTGAATACACTGCTTTCTTAGACGATGATGACCTATGGTTACCGGAGAAGTTAGAAAAGCAGGTTAAGCTTTTAGACTCAAACAAGGAATTAGGATTGGTTTATTCTGGTAGCCATGTGATTGACAATAAAGGCAATTTAATTAGGCACACCTATTTTCGTGGTATAAAACCTTGCCGGGGAGACGTCTTCAATGAACTGCTGGTGTCCAATTTTATTCCTCAGTTAACCGTGTTAGTTAGACGGGAGACGCTTGATAAAGTTGGAAAGTTTGACACGAAGTATAAAATAGCTCAAGATTATGATTTGTGGTTAAGAATAGCTGCACATTATCAAGTCGATTTTATAGAGCAACCCTTGGCGAAATATAGATTCCATAAGGATGGTGCCTCGCAAAAGGAAATGATACGGTCATTTCAGGAGGAGATTCTAGCGAAAGAATGCTGGCTAAATAAAGACCAAAGTCTAAGGAAAGAGATAGGAGGTAGAATCAAACGGCGGAAGACTCTCCTCTATAGTGGAATGATATTAATGTCAGGAGTCAATATTTTCAAAGAACACAACATAAAATCAATAAGGGTATTTTGGGACTTAGTAAAATATTTAGCGAGAGCTAAAACTTAGGATTCACTTGGCATGGGCAAGGCATCAACTAGAAAAACTGGCGAGACAAAGAGGAAAGTAATGAAGGTAATCCTAGTTACCGGTGGCAGTGGCTTTTTGGGCCGGCATCTAATACGAAAACTGTTAGATAAGTACCCAGATAACGAGATTAGGGCAATTTCCAGAAGTGAAAATGCCATTCAAAGGCTGCTTATCGGATGTCATAGTAGGAGATTGATTCCGATTGTTGGTGACATAAGGGATGTTAATAGCTTAAATAATGCGGTAAGAGATGCTGATACAATAGTGCATCTAGCGGCGATGAAGCATATTGACCTTTGTGAGATACATCCCATCGAGGCTATTACCACCAATGTTATCGGCACCAAAAACTTGCTGGACTCGTTTAGCGGGCATACCTTCATAGGCATATCAACCGATAAAGGTGTAGAAGCTACTACTTGCTATGGTGCTACTAAGTTGCTAATGGAGAGATTAGTTCTGGAGTGGGCTAGGAAAGAAAAAAGGAGAAGGTATATAGTAATCAGGGCCGGGAATATCTTCGGCTCAAGTGGCAGCGTTATCGAAAGATGGAAACAGGAGATAAGTCAAAATAATGAGATAAGCATTACCGACCCCGAGATGACCAGGTTTTTTATTAATGTGAATACCCTGGTCGATTTTATAATAGAAATTATAGAGAAGGGGGAAAACAGGAACATATATATCCCTTATCAAAAGACGATGAAACTGGCTGATTTAGCTAAGGCAACCATCGATTTATATGGTAATAAGGAGACTAAATTAAGTCTCTGCGGGTCGCGAGTTGGGGAAAAGTTACATGAGTTGTTATTTACCGAGGGAGAAAGGGTTATTTCTCACTTGGATAGCAACCGTTCCCAAAATTCACTAAGATTCAGAGTTGAGGAAATCAAGGCTTGGTTGATGGAGTAAGGATGCTTAGAGAAGCCAGGCAAATCACTGTATTTAACCCGTGGGGAACCACTGCAAAATATATTCTAGTAAATAGACGCCCTTTCTTCCGATAGTAGCAAGTTTAGCAATATTAGGCAGAGAATTTTGAACAATGTCAGGTAAGCGCTGGCTAATACTCGCCGTGGTCTTACTAGCTAGCTTTGCATTTCTATTTTCCATGCAGGCGGCACCTCCCCTAATTCCAGCCATACTCAGTGAATTCCACTTGAGCCATACAGCGGCTGCAGGCGTTATGCTCTTCGTAGCTCTACCGGCAATGTTACTCTCAATACCAGGCGGATTCCTGGCAGACAGATATGGCAACAAGAGACTATCCGTAGTAGGTCTTAGTCTAGTTTGCTTAGGGACTCTCCTCACGGCAGTAGCTCCCTCCTTTGGCTTACTTCAGGGTGGACGCGCTATTGTAGGAATTGGAGGTGCCCTTCTCTTTTCTGCTGCCCCCCCTCTGATTTTCCAGTGGTTTAGCGGCAAAGAGCTAGGATTGGCCATGGGCATCTGGGCTTTAAACATGCCCTTGGCCACAGTCATTTCCTTTAATCTCCTCGGGCGGGTAGAACTAACCTATGGCTGGCGATCCAGTTTCTGGATTGCTACCGCGTTAGCTACCGTGATACTAGTCCTCTTCGCGCTCTTAGCGGAAGACAAAAAGGTGGTTCGTACTCCTATTTCTCTGGCTCCATTAAAGAGAGTCCCCATGTGGATGCTCGCCATCATCTGGAGTACTTTTAATATGGCAGCCCTTTCCCTGACCACTTGGGGAAAGACGCTTTTTATGGATTTCAAAGGGGTTCCACCTGTCCGGGCTGATTTCTTGGCTGGTATGATAATGCTGTTGTCATTTACTACACCACTGACAGGCTACTTAGCTGGGCGGATAGGGAGACGTCGTCCGTTCATATTGCTTTCACTGATTGGCATGACGGCCTGCCTGGCTTTACTACCCACAGTAGATGGGGTTCTGCAAGTGTTACTTCTCGTAGTGCTCGGACTTTTTGCTGCTCTAGCTCCGCCAAGTATATTTGCACTCCCGCCTGAGTTGGTTGGGCCCGAGAATGCGAGCCTGGGCTTTGGCGTGTTAAATACTGCACTGAATTTCGGCGTGCTGATCGGGCCGCTCGTTATTGGTCGGGTTTTGGACATTATGCACAGCGACGTAGCGGTTTTCTCTACGATGGCCTTCTTCGCTGCGTTGGGAGCATTGGTTGCTTACCTCTTAAAGGTGAGGTGAAATTAAAGAGGACATCGGCCACCGCTAAACTGAACAGCAGTTCAAGCACCAATGCAAAGGGATGTTGTTAAGCTTGCCTACAATAGGTTGTAACATAGTATTACTGAAGCTATCTTTTTTTGCTGAACAAAAAGCCATTTTGTGACCACTAAACTGTAGGCGGATTCGACTAAACGAGCAGTGGAAAAGAAGCTGTAAAAGTTCTTGTTTTTACACTGCACGGCCTACACTCAATCCCACTCTCCTTTGCCGACATTTTCCTCTGGTTCCACTTTTGGCAGTAGGGCATCAAGACGTTCCGCTGAAAGAAAGATGACTCGCTGATACCGGTTGGACGAAAGGAGGATAAGGTGACGATGCAAAGACGACGAGAAAATTTTCTTTTGCAGAGGTAATACCTATATCTAGTTAATAACTCTTGTACTAACTATAGTTTCTCGTTGTCTTCGGTAATTTTTCATCTACATAATTGTCCAGGTCATAAATCATCCGCACTCAACCTGCAGTTCAACTTCATTCTGGTTATCCCAGCGAGACACGAACTGAATTACTCATTCTTTAGCTTTCCTATTAGCATTGGCACTACCTTAAAGAGGTCACCGACAATGCCATAGGTAGCTATTTCGAAGATAGGGGCATTTGGGTCATCATTGATAGCCACAATAGTTTCTGAGGTTTGCATACCAACCACATGCTGAACTGAGCCGGAGATGCCACAGGCGATATAGAGCTTGGGACAAACCGTTCTCCCTGTCTGCCCAACTTGATGAGAGTATGGAACCCATCCCTCGTCGACCGGTGGTCGGGATGAGCCTAGCGCTGCTCCCATAGCCTTCGCCAGGTCTTCCAGCAGCCGGAAGTTTTCTGGCTTTCCCAGTCCCCGTCCTCCTGAAATAATAATATCAGCTTCATCAAGTTTGATAGTTTCAGTAATATCCTCGACGAAACCAAGCAGTTTGGTTCTTGATGTTATGCATTCCTTATCGAAGTCCACTCTTATTATCTGCCCCTTTCTTCTCTCATCCGGCACGCCTTTCTTAAATACCCGCTGACGGACAGTTGACATCTGTGGTCGCTTTGCCTGGCAAATAATAGTTGCCATAATATTGCCACCAAAAGTAGGGAGGGTCTGCAGGAGCAGCCTCTTCTCAACATCAATTTCAAGCCCGGTGCAGTCAGCGGTGAGTCCTGTCTCTATGATAGACGCTACCCGGGGAATAAACGAACGTCCCAGTGAAGTCGCCCCAGCAATAACTACTTCTGGCTCATTTTGCCGAATCAGTTCAACGAGTTGGTGAGTGCACAAATCCTCCGAATTATCAGCAAAGTCTGGACTATCTACCAGGTATACTTTATCCGCACCGTAGGCAATCAACTGATTGATTTCATCAATACTGTGACCAAAACATACCGCACTTAATTCAGTTTTCAGACTATCTGCCAGTTCTCTTCCCTTGGCTAATAGCTCGTAGGCAACGCTTTTCAACCTGCCATCCCGTTGCTCGGCAAATACCCAGATTCCCCGGTGTCTATCGCTCGATGCCTCAGTCTCAGACAGAGTTTCGATAAGTATCGCCTCATAGTCACAGGCCTCCTGGCAAGCACCACAAAGCGTGCAACCCTCCTTTAGCTGGACCTTATTGTCCATAACCTCTAACAGACCAAAAGGACAGACTGGGACACAGTCACCACAGCCAACACACTTATCAAGGTCAATTTGAATTCCCATACTTACCCCAATCCTAGATTAATCCAGCCTCCTTCAGCTTACCAATCAGACACTCTACCTGCTCTTTTACCTCTCCTTGAAATACTTCAGCCTGGCAGCTTCTCTCAGGGGAAAATACTTTGATTACTCTGGTAAAGGAGCCGGACAAACCAACCCTAGCCGGGTCAACACCCAGTTTTTGGGAGTTCCATACCGGAATGACAGCGCTCTCTGATCTGGCAATGCCACGAAGCGATGGAAGGCGAGGCACGTTAATATCTTTTGTGACCGTAATTACTGCCGGTAAAGGCGCCTGAATAGCCTCATGCCCCTCATCAATCATCCGCTGGACTCGCATCTGTCCATCTGACATCTCTTCTATCCGGTTGACATAGGTAACTAATGGTACGCCCAGCATTTCTGCCAGCTCTGGCCCCACCTGGCCTGTATCCCCGTCTATGGTCTGTCGGCCGCAGATTATGATATCATATTGCTCCAATTTATTAATTGCTGTCGCTAATGTGTAAGCGGTAGCCCAGGTATCAGCCCCAGCAAAGGCACTATCACTTAACAAGAGGGCTTCATCAGCGCCCAATGAAATAGCTTCTCTCAGCATTTCTTCAGCCTGAGGTGGCCCCATACTAATAACTATAACCTTACCCCCACATCGCTCCTTTATTCGAACCCCTTCCTCTAAGGCATAGGTATCAAATGGGTTGATGACGTTCTTAATTCCCTGTCTGATGAGATTGTTGGTCTCGGGATTAATCTTGACGTCTGTGGTGCCGGGGACCTGCTTCAGGCAAGCGACTACGTTCATTCCGTTTTTGCCTGTCTCTTCCTTAGGTGCATGGCAATAGCATTTCTCAAGACCTGGTTAGAACCTTCGAATATCTGAGTGATTTTGGCATCTCTCATCATCTTCTCAAAGGGATAATCACTCATGTAGCCAGCGCCACCGCAAACCTGTACTGCGTCAGTGGTAACTTTCATCGCTGCATCTGAGGCAAAGACTTTTGCCATAGCTGAACCTTCGGTATAATCGTAGGCTCCACTATCAACTGTCCTTGCCGCAGCATAAACCAGTGCCCGGGCAGCTTCAACTTGAATCGCCATTTCCGCCAGTATATCCTGGACTACCGGCAGAGAACTCAGGGGGTGACCGAACTGGACACGCTGCTCAGTATAGTTTACCGCGGCTTCCAGGGCTCCCTGGGCCAGTCCAACCGCCTGAGCCCCCACCCCCGGGCGCGATTGGTCTAAGAGCTTCATCGTCATGAAAAACGCCCTACCTAGCTTACCAATCACATTTTCTTCAGGAACCAGACAGTTCCGAAAAATTAGCTCTCTGGTTGAAGAAGCACGAATACCCATCTTTTTCTCTTTCTTACCAAAAGAAAAGCCCGGCGTGTCTTTTTCAACCAGGATAGT
>CAJWSH010000017.1 GCA_913046255.1 uncultured Dehalococcoidales bacterium | reverse complement strand
CACTTTTTCTTCTAGCAAAAGCCTTTCGGCAAATTCCTCTGAAGTCATAGCAGTAACCTTTATTGATGGGAAGGCGTAAAAGGCCCCTTTAGGCTCAAAACAGGACAAGCCAATAGTGTTTAGCCCCTCAACCATCATCAATCGTCGTTGGTTATATTCCTCAACCATCTCGGTGACACTGTTATCGCTTGATTTTAGTGCTTCAATAGCGGCTACCTGCCCCATAGTCGGGGCGCTCATTATGGTATACTGGTGAATCTTAGTCATGGCTGAGATTATTTCTTCTGAAGCAGCGGCGTAGCCGATGCGCCAGCCGGTCATGGCATAAGTCTTAGAGAAGCCGCCCAGAAGGATAGTACTATGCCTTATTTCAGGTAACGTTGCCAAGCAGGTATGGGTAGCACCATAGACCAGCTTAGCATATATTTCATCAGAGATCAGTAATAAGTTGTGACGGCGGGCTACTTCAGCTATCTCTTTGAGCTTATTTACAGGCATCACTGTCCCAGTAGGATTGGCTGGGTAGCCCATGAGAATTGCCTTAGTTTTATTGGTAATCTTAGCCTCAATATCGACGGCACTTATCTCAAAGTTCTTTTCTTCACTGGTAGTTACCATGATTGGTATGCCGCCGGCCAGAATGACGCAGGCGCTGTAGGAAACATAACATGGGTCGGGCATAATCACTTCATCCCCAGGGTTAATTATGGCTCTCATTGCTAGGTCTAGGGCTTCACTAACACCGACGGTAATCAGAAGTTCACTATTGGGCTTGTATGCTAGTTTATAAGTGTCTTTAAGATAACATGATAGTAACTCACGCAGCTCGAGCATACCTACGTTTGAGGTGTACACAGTGTAGCCCTGCTCTATTGAGTAGATAGCTGTCTCACGAATATGCCACGGAGTGTTAAAGTTTGGCTCGCCAACACCGAGTGAAATGACCCCTTCCATGGAGGCTAATAGATCAAAGAACCGACGGATGCCGGAAGGGAGCAGTTGCCCTACTCGCTGTGAGATTAGACTGCGGTACTTATTTGACTGACCTTGGGGGTTTATAGTCATGAGATGTCTCTCTAAAGTATTATTGGTTGTCGCTTAGTTCCTTCTCTCTCTCCCAGAATCTCACCGGCCTCCTTGAATCGTTTGAGCAGAAAATGAGTAACCGTCCCCTGCACTCCCTCAATGGGAGCCAGCTTTTGAGCTACGAAGTCGGATATTTCATGCATGCTACTACCCCGAACTAGGACAGCCATGTCATAGGTTCCTGATACCAGGTAGGCCGAGCGCACATGGGGGAAGCGGTAGATGCGTTCGGAAACTGCATCAAAGCCAACCTCTCTCTGGGGGGTAATCTTTATCTCTATTAATGCCCAGATCTGCTCATCTCCCACCTTGTCCCAGTTAATCATTGTTTTGTATTTTAAGATGATCCTGTCTCCCTCGGCTTTTTTGATGAGCTTTTTGACCTCATCGACCTTGGTGCCGGTCATAGTGGCTATTTTTTCAGTGGTGGTCCGGGCGTCATCTTCTAAAATTTTAAGAATTTTCTTTAGCATTTTCCTTACTCCTTAGCTTGGTGAGTTAGCGACTACTGGTCTTGAAACTCATTATAGCAGAGTTGAAAGCTTTTGTTATCTTTGGTTCTGACTAAAAAACGCCTCTCCCCTGGTTCAAACCACTCCTTTTTTATATATTTGGTCTCCTCTTGTGCCACTCCGTTGCCTGTTCGTAAGCATAGGCGATTTTGAGGATGCTTTCCTCAGCAAAGGGCTTGCCGATAATCTGGAGTCCTATGGGCAGTCCATCGGCAAAGCCAGCCGGGATAGAGATAGCTGGCAGGCCAGCGATATTTACCGGTATGGTGCAGACATCACTTAAATACATCTGAAGCGGGTCGTCCATCTTCTCACCGATCTTGAATGGGACGGTGGGTGAGGTTGGCGTTACCAGGGCGTCATACTTGGTAAAAGCCTGGTCAAACTCTCGTCGAATCAGGGTACGCACCTTCTGGGCTTTTAAGTACCAAGCATCATAATAGCCGGCGGACAGGGCATAGGTGCCTAGCATAATACGTCTTTTCACCTCAGCACCGAAGCCGTGCTGGCGGGTCTTCTCCATCGCCTGCCACATATTTTTAGTGTTGGAGTAGGAAAAACCGTACTTTACCCCATCGTAGCGTGCTAGATTAGCTGAAGCCTCTGAGGGGGCGATGATATAATAGACTGCCAGTGCGTAGGAGGTTGTGGGCAATGAGACATCCCACTCTATACTGGCCCCCAACTCCTCAAGCTTGATAATGGCAGTTTGTATGGCAGAAGCTACTTCTTTGTGAATACCCTTGACAAAATACTCCTTGGGCACACCGATTTTGAGCCCTTTTATGTCACCGCTTAAGCACTGAGTATAATCGGTTGTCGGCTGTGGAGCTGAGGTGGAATCTTTTGTGTCGTAGCCAGCAATAGCATTTAATACCAAGGCACAATCAGTAACATCCCGTGTTAGTGGCCCAATCTGGTCAAGGGAGCTGGCGAAGGCAATCAGCCCATAGCGGCTTACTCGGCTATAGGTTGGTTTTAAGCCGCTGACACTGCAGAAACCAGCCGGTTGGCGAATACTGCCGCCGGTATCTGAGCCCAGGGCATAGATAGCCTCACCGGCAGCTATGGCAGCTGCCGAGCCACCACTACTACCCCCGGGGACACGGTCTAAATTCCAAGGGTTATGTGTAGTGAAAAATGCTGAGTTCTCGGTGGAAGAACCCATGGCAAACTCGTCCATATTGGATTTACCGATAATTACTGCGCCTAGAGCAAGTAACCTTTCTACCACAGTGGCGTTATAAGGGGGGATAAAATTTTCAAGCATCCTTGAGGAACAGGTGGTCAATATTCCCTTAGTGCACATATTATCTTTAATGAGCACTGGTATGCCGGTAAGAGGGTTTGAGCCTCCAGCGGCTATAAGTTCGTCAGCCTTCTGAGCTTGCTTTAGAGCCAGCTTATCAGTAACAGTAACAAATGAGTGAACTTTAGGCTCTAGATTATGAATGCGCTTTAAAATAGCCCTGGTTAGCTCAACCGAGGACAGCTCTTTAGTCTTGAGCAGCTTGTGCGCCTCGTGAATGGTCAATTGGTTGTCGCTTTCCATCAACCTAAAATTTCTCCTCACTAGACTCTTTCCAACCTTCTCGCCCTTCCTTGAATAAGAAGGCTACGATTATTAATCCAACTATTGGGTCAGCTTGCCAGAAACCAAATAAATAATTAGCACTCAATCCCAATAATAGAGCCACCGAAAGATAGGCGCAGGCCAGTGTCTCCTTAGCGTCAGCCACTAGTGCTTGGCTATTTATTTGTTTCCCCGTTTTATACTTTTGCCAGGTAAGTATGGGCATGATAATTAGAGACAAAGTAGCTATTGTTATTCCCGATGGAGAAGGTTCTGAAATTTCGGTAATTACAAGCTTCTTTATTGATTCAAACAAGATATAACTACCCAGTATAAAGAAGGTAATGGCCACAAACTTGATGGCCCTCTTTTCTATCTTCCCCTCTACTGCTTCTGATATTTTCTCGTGTTGTCTTAAGCGCCAAATCAGAACTAGACCCGACAGTGATTCAATGATGCTGTCCAGCCCAAAACCAATTAAGGCAATACTATCAGCGATGCTGCCTGATATAATTGAGGCAATAGCCTCAAGAATGTTATAGCCAACAGTGAAGTACTCAAGGCGGAGGCCTTTCTTGTATAGCCTATCGGCGTTCATTACTTTAGCACAGTTCGCACCCTGAAGAAGTTACTTTCTTTTCTGGGAGCATTGGCCAGCACCTGGCTTTGCGGCAGAGAAGCGTCTGTTATGTCATTTTTTAGCACATTTAAAAACTCTATGGATTGTGCTGTTGATGGCACATTGGTGGTATCTATCTGCTGCAGAACCTCAAAATGCTCTAGGATATTAGACAATTGCTCATTGAGTTTATCCACTTCAGCTTCGGTTAAGCTCACTCTAGCTAGGCGGGTGATATGCAGCATCTCTTCGCGACTTAGTTTCATTTTTTAACTTCCTTTAGTACCACACTTTTTCCTAATGAAAGAAAAATGAGTTATGTTAGAGATATTTTTTACCCTTATAAACTTTGTCTATGCGATCATTCAGTATTCGTCTTTCTTTGAATTTCCTTCAGAATTCTCCTGATAAAGACCTTATGGACTCATATTTTGCCTATTATAGCATCCTATTTTTAGTATCGGCAATAGAGGCTAATCAGCTTGGTAGATTGGATATTTTAGAGGGATGCTAATTTCTCTTTATCTCTTTGCTTGCTGTCCTGCTATAATAGAAATTAAGATGGGAGCCAGATTTATTTGGGCTATTATAAGTACCATACTGGAGGAAACGGCTCTGGTAGCCATTGTTTTAATTGGTCTGCCAGAGTGGGGTGTGTCAGTGCCCCTACCGGTTCTCATTACTGTGATGGTAGCATGGGCTGTCCTAGCGATTCTTATTTATCGAATGGGCAGCCGTGCCCTGCGGAGAAAGTCAATAGTAGGGCTGCTCACTATGGTTGGCGGTAAGGGCAAAGTAGTTCGCTCGCTTGACTCGGAGGGTGTTATCAGAATCAACGGTGAGCTGTGGGGAGCAAAATCGGTTGTCGGTAAGATAGATATTGGCGAGGAAGTTATTGTTAAAGCTCAGAATGGAACCAAGCTCATTGTCGTAAAGTATGACTAGAAAGATTTAGATATTGTTACCCTTCGAGTAGAGATGATATAATACCAATTTAGTAATTAAAGCCTTGAGCCCGTTATGAGATGAGGCCGAAATGGAAATTATCCCCGCTATAGATATCCGGAACGGTAACTGTGTCCGCCTGTATCAAGGCGACTACGGTATAGAAACGATATTCTCTGATGACCCGGTGGAGATGGCTATGAAATGGCAGTCATTAGGAGCGCTGAGACTACATATTATTGATCTTGACGGTGCCGCTAGCGGCGGACTTTGTAATCTTCAGCTTATTACTGAGATAACTAATGCTGTGTTAATTCCAGTTCAGGTGGGTGGTGGCATCCGACAGATGAGGACAATTGAAGAACTGCTTAAGGTTGGCGTTGACCGAGTCATTTTAGGCACCGCCGCCGTGGAGAATGCTGAACTGGTTAAAGAGGCATGCTATCGCTTTGGCCCGTCCATCATTGTTAGCCTTGATGCCAGGGAAGGATATCTGGCGACGCATGGTTGGAAGCAGGAAACGGAGCTAAAGGCGATAGAATTTGTCTGCTCTATGATAAAGCTCAAGGTAAGGCGTTTTATTTACACTGATATCAGCCGTGATGGCACCCTGACTGAGCCAAACTTCAACGCCATCTTTGAGTTAGTTGACACGACAAGGTGTTCGGTTGTTGCCTCCGGTGGCATTTCGTCGCTTACTCACCTTAAAGTACTGAAGAAGCTTGGCGTTAATGGTGCTATAATTGGCAAGGCGCTCTATACCGAACAGATCAACCTAAAACAGGCATTGAATGCTGTTAGTGAAATATGAGAAAGCACTAGCTTTTTGATAGGGGGGTGTGACTGATGGAAAATCTAAAACTTGACGAAAATGAGCTTATTCCAGCTATAGTACAGGATATCGATAACGGCGAAGTATTGATGTTGGGCTATATGAATAAAGAGTCATTGGAGCTTACTTTATCAAGTGGCGAAGTCTGGTTTTACAGTCGTAGCCGTAAAGAGCTATGGCACAAAGGGGCAACCTCAGGTAATCGACTTATAATGTGCAAATTATGGCTGGATTGTGATAAAGATACTATTCTGATTAGAGCACGTCCCTTGGGCCCGGTATGCCACACAGGTAGTAAAACCTGCTTCTTTCAAGAGCTGACTAAGAAAGATCTAAAAACCAACTCTCAGGATAGAGCCTGCTGAACTGCCTCCGCTCTTTGCAAAGTAGCTAAGACTTCCTTTGGAACTGTTGTAGTCAACCTTCAGTGAGACGCAGATTCAACTGTTACTACTGGCTGCTCAGTAGCTAATACCTCTTTCAGAGCTGCTATAGCAACCTCTATCTGCCCTTTGTCTGGTTCATTGGTCGTCAACCTCTGTAGCCCCAGCCCCGGGGTGATAATAATCCGGATGATGCGGTTCTGCATATGCCTGGCGCCGAATTGGGTTAGTTCATAACCAAAAGAGGCAATCACCGGCAATAGGAGAATCCTTGAAAGTATCATAATCCATACTTCCTGGCGACCAATTAAGGCAAAGACTAGGATAGCTATAACCAGCACCGTCAGTAGAAAAGCGGTGCCGCAACGGGCATGAGCAGTGCCGTAGCGACCGACGACTTCTGTTTCAAGCGGGGCTCCTCCTTCATATGCGTGTATTGTCTTGTGTTCAGCGCCATGGTAGCCAAAGGTTCGCTTAATGTCGGGTAGCAGTGATATTAGTTTAAGGTAACCCAGAAAGACAATCAGGCGGATAAAACCTTCTATTAAGTGAAAAACCAGTGACGAACTGATATAGAGGTCAATTAACTTGGTCAGAAAAAGAGGGGCCAAAAAGAATAGACTAACACCAAAAGCTAGAGCAACGGCGAGTATGAGCCAAACTGATCCCGAAGAGAGCTTTTCCTCCTCTTCTTCCAGGGCTACGTTGGCTGAGTAGACCAAACTGCCTACGCCAAGTACCAGTGCTTCAATTAAAGCGATGACACCTCGGAAGAATGGCGTTCGTCTCATCCAACCGCTATAAATAGATGATAATGGTTTAATGTTGGTTGCCAGTTTACCGTTGGGATGGCGTACCACAGTTACAGCCACCTTTTGCCCTCGCATCATCACTCCCTCTATAACCGCCTGTCCGCCGTAATGAAATTTCCCTGTTAACATAAAACCTGCCATTGTAGGTCGTTAGAAGACTGAGTTTTCAGCGAAAAATAAGACTAGGAGTAGTGAGATTGGTTTGCTAAAAGGCCCGAGCGAGCTTTTTAGCACTCTAAATAACGAACGGCAGCAGTTACCTGTTCCTATCTGGTACCTCTTATCAGTTAATCTACTATTTTGTAACGCTGTTTAAACCGCTCTACCCGCCCGGCGGTGTCTACCATTCGTTGCTCACCACTAAAAAACGGGTGACACTTACTGCACAGTTCAACCTTGAGCGTTTCCCTAGTAGAACCAACAGTAAAGGTGTTACCGCAGGAGCAGATTACTTTAGCGTCAGGATAATATTTGGGGTGAATTTTATCTTTCATAACAACATTAAAATATGGCTCCCAAAACTTGGAATGAAACACCTGTTAAGGACTTCGATGTTATTGGCTTATCGTTTCACTATCTAGCGTAAACGCTGACCTTTCTCCGGTCATTGCTGGTCGGTTCAAATTTAACTACGCCAGTGATAAGGGCAAAGATGGTATGGTCTCTGCCAATACCGACATTATCGCCTGGGTGGATGCGCGTGCCTCGCTGCCGAACTAAAATGGTTCCCGCATTTACCGTCTGACCAGCATATCGTTTCACGCCAAGTTGCTTGGGCTGAGAGTCTCTTCCGCAGCGAGTTGAACCGCCTCCCTTTTTATGCGCCACTTTGGGCTACCTCTTTCTTGCGCCGGCGAACTTTCTTCTGTGGATCGCCTTGTGTTGCCTCTGGTCCGCTTATCTTATCGATAGCTAATCTGGTGTAGAGTTGACGGTGTCCTATCTTTTTGCTGTAACGCACTTTTGACTTATATTTAAAGACTACTGTTTTCTTGCCCTTCCCCTCTCTCTTTGAGGTGGCAGTTACCATAGCGCCTTGAATGACGGGCTTACCCACCGTTAAGTGATCATTATCAGCAATGAGTAATACCCGATCCAGCTTAACAACGTCACCTTCAGCTATATCTAAGTGCTCCACATCTATGGTCTGACCGGGACTCACCTTGTACTGTTTGCCACCGGTTTCAATAATGGCGTAAATCTTCCCACCTCCTCAAACCTAGATATTCTATCAATTGCTGTGGCAATGTGTCAAATTATAGTTTTTGCCAAAACTTTCTTGTCTCTGCTTTTAGCTCATCTAGGCTTAACTCGGTGTTTAAGACCACATCGGCGTGCTTAATCAGTTCTTTAATTGGTAATTGAGAGCGGATGCGTGTCAGAGCTTCTATTTGAGATAACTCTGCCTGTTGTTTGAGTCGCTCAAGAACTGTGGTCTCAGAGGCAGCGGTGACCCAGATTTCGTCTACCAGTCCCGTCCAACCGGCCTCTAGTAATAGAGGGGCTTCAAGAACAACTGCACTGACTCCCTGCCGTCGGCACTTTGAAAGTTGAGCTTTCACTGCTTTTTTTATCTCTGGATGCATGAGTTGGTTTAAGGTCTCAAGACGCTTGGGACTTTCAAAAACAAGTTGGCCCAGCTTTTTGCGGCTAATCTCACCATTTGAGGTAAGAATTTGTTTGCCGAAAGTGGCTACTACCTCGTGCCATACTTCGGTATTGGACTTTAAAAGTTCATGGCCGACCTTATCGGCATTTATTATGACCGCTCCGAGTTCAGTCAGAAAGTGGGACACGGTACTTTTGCCGCTGCCAATGCCACCAGTAAGACCAATAACTTTCATGTTTTAAGTCTCACGCCCTGTAGGTACAGAACTTGCTAATAATATTTGCTATCCTCACTTGTAAAGAGGGTTTTTATCAACCGTTTCAGTTAGTCTAGCTGCCCAAGATCAAACAGTCAAGGGTGTTTAAGGTGAGAGAAGCTCCTGAGAGAAATACCCTGAGCCCTCTGTCTGCCAAACCTTGCAGATAAGCCTCTTGTCAAAGTGGAATAACTTCTACTTGTAAGAGAGGGATAACGAGATGGATTAAAGAGCCTTCAAAAATCAGGATTTTGACTCATTTTTTGTTCCAAGTCTGTTATGGTGTAAACTGGGTTGTGCTTATTTTTAGTTTGATGAGTGCTGATGTCACTTAACTGGGTTAATTTGGCGGTGTTAGGTGCCGTTACCCTTGGTATGGTCAACGTCGTTGATAGCCACCTCCTCTCTCGACGAATGCCAAGCTTTCGGGCTTTTCTATTGCTGCTGGGTATTAGTATGCTGGTCTCTGGTCTGGTGGTATTCTATCTCTACCCGTTGCCGGAGAATGTTGACACCTGGCCAATGGTGGTGGCAGTAGCTTCGGCAGTATTCCGACTGACATCTCTTACTATTATGATTTATACCTTAAGAACAGAGGAAGTGTCACGGGTAGTACCGGCGTTCCATATCTATCCTGTCTTTGTGGCTATTATAGCGGTGCCATTGCTGAAAGAGGTGCTGAGCTCTCTGCAGTGGTTGGCAATAGTGATTGTGGTGGCTGGAGCGGTAATAGTCTCGGCTAAACGGAATCAGGGTGGTACAATTACTTGGCTGGGTAAGTTATTTCCTCTTCTTTTCGGCGCTGGCTTGTTGATGGCAATAGCCGATGTAGCTTCTAAATATGCCTTGGACTTTATTTCCTTTTGGAATATGTACTGGATTAATGCCCTCTGTATGGCCGGCATTTTCCTGCTTGTTTCGTTGCGCCCTCGCATTATCAAAGAACTAATCAATATGAGACGGCGCAGCTCAAGTATAGGGCTGTTGGTTTTAAATGAGATGCTGGCAGTAATTGGAATTCTACTCGTATTCCGAGCAATGGAGAATGGGCCGGTATCCTTGGTTTCCACTATCACTGGTTCCCGCCCCATATTTGTCTTGATCTTTGTTCTTATTCTTAACCGGTTCCGATCAGGCTTTCTAATTGAGGGGCAATCTGACAAGGGAACACTAGCGCTTCGGGTTATTGCTACCGCTATGATTGTTGGTGGAATAGCTATCATCTACCTAGACTGAATAAAAATTAAAATCTTAAAGGAATGTTTTAAGAGAGATGTTATCAAAAACTAATAGTAGTCAAGTGGTATAATCAGGTTAAGTGGCTAATTATGCACGAAGCAATACTCTATGACAAGCTGGCTAAGCCTAGAGTGCAGTGTAACATCTGCCAGTGGCGCTGTCGAATAAATCAGGACAAGTTTGGCGTTTGCAAAATGTATCAGAATTGTGACGGCGCTCTGTATAATCTGAATTATGCTGAGGTCTCATCGGTAGCTATTGATCACGTTGAAAAGAAGCCATTGTTTCATTTCTTCCCCGCTAGTCTCGTTTTCTCTCTGGGTGGCTGGGGCTGTAATTTTCACTGTCAGGACTGCCAGAATTGGGAAATTGCCTGTTCTGAGACCAGTAAATCGTGGCACAACTCCCGTCATATTCGGCCTCAAGAGGCGATACAGTTGGTCAAGGATTATAACTGTCAGGGCATTGCCTGGACCTATAATGAGCCTACCGTATGGTTTGAATATACACTTGACTCAGCCAAGCTGGCCAAAGAGAACAATCTCTACACTGTTTATGTTACTAACGGCTATATGACCCCCGAGGCACTGGATGCTATCGGTCCCTATCTGGATGCCTGGCGAGTAGATATTAAGGGCTTTAGTAATGCTTTCTATAGGAAACTGGCTCGGATAAACCATTGGCGAGAGGTCCTTGAGATTGCCAAACGGGCTAAAGATAAATGGCATATGCATGTTGAGGTTGTTACCAATATAATACCCACCTTAAGTGATGACGAGAATCAACTTCAGGACATTGCCAGCTGGATACGGAGCAAGTTGGGCGAGTTGACACCGTGGCACGTAACCCGGTTTTATCCTCACTATCATATGTCAGAGCTATCGCCAACCCCGATATCCACTCTGGAGCATGCGGCAAATATTGGTCGTAAGGCCGGTCTCAAGTTTGTCTATATTGGCAATGTTAGTGGGCATGATGGCGAGAATACTATCTGCTACTCTTGTGGGAATCTTATTGTTAAGCGGTTTGGCTATCAAACCGATACAATTGGTCTTAAGAATTCAAAATGCAGATTCTGTGGAGCAGGGCTCAATTTTAGGCTACCCGCTGCGGAAGATCGCTATGATTAGGAGCCCGATAGTAGCAGGTAAGTTTTATCCAGAATCACCGGCTAGATTAAACAAGATGATTTGGGGTATGGTCGATGAAAAAGCAGCTAGAGAAGAAGTAATAGGCCTGATTTCCCCTCATGCTGGCTACATTTATTCAGGTGCGGTAACCGCTGCCACATTATCTCGGGTTAAGCCCAAAGATACTTTTATTGTTCTGGGGCCTAACCATAGTGGTCGAGGCAGACCTTTCAGTATTATGACTGAGGGTATGTGGCATACACCGTTGGGTGACGTGACCATTGATTCACGGTTGGCCAGTCAGATTTTGGATGATTCCGCTTATCTTGAAGATGACTATGGCGCTCATGAGTACGAACACTCCATTGAAGTTCAACTCCCGTTTCTTAAGTATTTTATGCGAGATTTCAAATTGGTACCCATTGTGCTCTCCCATGCCGTCAGTAGTATTTATAGAGAAATCGGCAGTGCCATAGCTAGGGCTGTTAAGGATTTAAGTAGGGAAACTGTTATAATTGCCTCAAGCGACATGACCCATTACGAGCCATACGAGTCTGCTCGGATGAAAGATAATTCTGCTGTAGAAGCCATATTGGCTCTGGATGAAGATGAGTTGCTAAAGCGAGTTCACGAATTAAAGATATCAATGTGTGGCTATGCTCCGGTGGTCAGCCTTATCTCAGCAGCTAAGAAGTTGGGGGCAAAGACTACAGAATTGGTTAGCTATCAGACCAGTGGTGATGCCAGCGACGATTACAGAAGCGTGGTTGGTTACGCTGGTATAATAATCAAAGGGGTTGAGATGTCCCCGCTGGTGAAATTAGCCAAAGAAACAGTAGAGACCTATGTCAAGAAAGGCAAGGTCCTTGAGCCACCGGATGAGCTCACTCCTGAGATGAAAGAGACGGCTGGCGTCTTTGTTTCTATTTATAAGTGTGGTGAATTAAGAGGCTGCATCGGCACCTTTGAGCCGGTCGAGAAGAATGTTATTGAAGAAGTTATCGCCAATGCGATCAGCTCAGCCACCAGAGATCCACGCTTCCCACCTGTTGCCTTCAATGAGCTTAAAGATCTTGATTATAATGTGGATGTACTGACCAGACCCAAACCGGTAGCCAGTAAAGACCAGTTGGACCACAAAAAACATGGGCTCATAGTGGAGGCAGGTTCCAAGCGAGGACTACTACTGCCTGACCTCGAGGGAGTGGTGAGTGTTGACCATCAGATTAGTATCTGCCGTCAGAAGGCAGGCATTGAGCTCGATGAGCCAATAATACTATACTATTTTCAAGTGAAGAGGTATGAGTGAGAAGCTAGAACAGATCAGGCGAAACAATATATTTGATTGAAGCGGTATAGGTATAATAAATGAGTCTTAAAAGAATACCAAAATTGCGGATAGGTGATTTGGAAGCCGGTGTACCAATTGTTCAGGGGGGAATGGGCGTTGGTATTTCTTTGTCAGGTTTAGCCTCGGCTGTTGCTAACGAAGGTGGTATTGGGGTTATTGCCGCTGCCGGAATCGGTATGCTTGAGCCTGATTTTGACAGAAATTTCAAGGAAGCTAACAAAAGAGCCTTGCGGAAAGAAATAACAAGGGCAAAGCAGATGACAACGGGCATTATTGGTGTAAACATAATGGTAGCCTGTTCAGATTTTGATGACCTGTTTCGAGGTGCAGTAGATGGAGGCGCGGACTTAGTTTTTCTTGGCGCTGGGCTTCCGCTAAAGATCCCCAAAATATTGCTATTGGATGGATTGGGGAAAGCTACTATTAAGGTTGTTCCTATAGTATCTTCTGCCAGAGCGGCCACAATTATTTTTCAATATTGGCAGAGGAACTACAATCATGTACCTGACGCTGTGGTTGTTGAGGGTCCATTGGCTGGTGGACACCTCGGGTTTAAAAAGGAGCAGATCGATAATCTTAGCTATACATTGGAAAAGATACTGCCACAAGTAATCTTTGCGATAAAGCCCTATGAGCAATATTTTAATAAAAGCATCCCTGTGATCGCTGCCGGGGGTATATATACAGGTGTCGATATTCATAAGTTTATTCAATTAGGGGCCCAGGGAGTACAGATGGCAACTAGGTTTGTGGCAACCGATGAGTGTGATGTCTCCATGGCATTTAAAGAGGCATATGTAAAGTGCAAAAAAGAGGACCTTGCCATAATTGATAGCCCTGTTGGATTACAGGGGAGAGCTATATGGAACGGGTTTCTGGAGGAGATAGCGGCGGGAATGAGGAGACCCTTTAGCTGCCCCTGGGAGTGTCTCAAGACCTGTGATTTTGAAAGTGCCACATATTGTATTTGTGCTGTCTTGATCAATGCCAAAAAGGGGAATTTTGAAAAAGGATTTGCTTTTGCCGGGGCTAATGCCTATCGAATAGATAAAATCGTATCTGTTAGAGAGCTTATGGATACTTTACTGACAGAATACGCAGAGGCAGCATTTACTTAAGTCACTTTGTCTGATATCAAATTGACATCTGCCACCACACGGCGTGCTATACCCTATGATCCGATAACACTATACTGCTTTCAAGTGATCGTAGTAGCTATGGCGGCACAGCCGGTGCCATTTCACCTGCGCAATCCGATAACGCCACTGATGAATGGTATGAGTTATGGCAAGCGTTACTATATCCCCAGTGACCAATAGTATGAGAGGGAAATGTCGGTGTGGCTCAAAGTCTGGCGGCAGGAAAGGGAAGAAAAAGACATGAGTTAAGATGAGCTGGTCTATCCCCCGCCCTTATTTGTAATGGGTTAGATGATTTCTTGACACCTTGTTCTGTCTGATTTATACTAAAAGATACAGGGTAAAGGCTTCCCAGATAGTAAAAAAAAAAAAGGAGAGCAGGAGATGCCTACCTTTGCTGCTTTAGGTACCTTG
>CAJWSH010000016.1 GCA_913046255.1 uncultured Dehalococcoidales bacterium | reverse complement strand
ATCTATGACGAAAAGAGGATGAAGATGGCTGGCGATTTTTTTTATCTTAAAACCTTTGAGGAGATGACTGAGCTATATAAAGACATCCCTGAGGCACTTGAGAACACCGAGCTAATTGCCCGGATGTGCCACCTTGAACTTGAGTTTGGTCGTCTTTATCTACCTGAGATAGAACTACCCGATGGTAAGACAGCCGATCAATTTCTGGCTGATCTGTGCTATCAAGGACTACCTGAATTCTATCCTCGGTCTGGCCCAGAGATAGAAAAGCAGCTCCAATATGAGCTGGAGGTAGTCAGGCAGACCGAGTTTGCCAATTATTTTCTGGTCGTCTGGGATATAATCACCTTTACTAAGAAACAAGGCATCCTCTTTAACGTCAGGGGCAGTGCCGCCAGTAGCATTATCCTTCGTTGTCTGGGTATTACTGAGATTGATCCTATGAAGAATGGATTGGTTTTTGAGCGCTTCTTGAATCTGGAGCGTAAGGAGATGCCGGATATTGATTTGGACTTTGAAGATGAGCGTCGTGACGAGGTTATCGCTTATGTCTCTAGCAAGTATGGAGTCGACCATGTGGCTCAGATTATCACCTTTGGCACATTGGGCGCTAGAGCCGCCATCAGGGATGTTGGGCGGGCACTAGCTATGGCCTACAGTGATGTTGACCGTATCGCCCGGCTAGTTCCTTTCGCCCCGGGTATGAGTTTAAACCGAGCTCTTGAAGAAAACAGCGAACTGAGTAATGTCTATAATGATGACGCAGTGGTTAAAAACTTGGTTGAGCAAGCCAAGAAAGTGGAGGGTATCTCTCGCCATGCCAGCACTCATGCCGCCGGTGTCGTCATCTCCAGAGAGCCTCTTGTCCGATACACCCCACTGCAAAGAGCGAGCAAGAGTAACGGCAACAGCCTAGTTATAACCCAGTTCTCTATGCAAGATATAGCCCGTATTGGACTGCTCAAGATGGATATTCTGGGGCTGGCCAATTTGACTATTATGGGCAAGGCACAAGAGATAATCCGTCAAAACTGTGGCCTTGATATTGATCTGCTCCGTATTCCACTGGATGACGCCAGGACCTTTGAACTTCTGTCTCAGGGAGAAACCACTGGTGTCTTTCAGCTGGAAGGCAGTGGTGTGCGCCGTTATATCAAGGAGCTAAAACCGACCGTCTTCAGTGATATTGCGGCCATGATCGCTCTTTATCGCCCTGGACCCATGGAGCAGATTCCCCGTTTTATCAATGCCAAGCATGGCTTAGAAGCCATTCATTATCCTCATTCAGCATTGGCTGATATTCTCGGGGAAACCTATGGGGTAATTGTCTATCAGGAACAGGTGCTCTTTATTGTGCAGGCTCTTGCCGGTTACAGCTTAGGTCAAGCTGATGTCTTTCGCAAGGCGATGGGCAAGAAAGTCCCCGAGGTTATGAAGAAAGAGAGGAACAATTTTGTTGCCGGCGTCAGGAAGAATGGCTTCTCTGACGAGGTGGCTAGTGAGGTCTTTGATCTGATTTTACCCTTTGCCGGCTATGCCTTTAATAAGGCTCATGCGGTAAGCTATGCCCTTATCGCTTATCAGACCGCCTATCTCAAAGCAAACTACCCGCTGGAATATATTACCGCTTTCTTAACCGCTAACGTTGGCCAACAGGAGAAAGTAGCGATTGCGGTCAATGAGTGTCGTCGCTTAGGTATCAAGGTATTGCCACCTGATATAAATCGCTCCGGGGCTAATTTTTCAATAGAGGAGGCAGAAAATGATATCCCGGCCATTGGTTTTGGGTTGGCGGCTGTAAAAAATGTGGGCTTTGGGGCTGTAGAATCCATAATTAATGAACGCAGCAAAGGAGGCTCGTACAAGTCTATCGAAGATCTGTGTTTCCGGGCAGACCTTGGTGGTGTCAATAAGCGAGTACTGGAGAGCCTGATTAAGGCTGGTGCTTTGGACTCTCTGGGAGATCGCGGGACTTTACTCCACAACGTTGGTTCTATACTGTCTCTAGCTCAGCGAGAGCAGCGCAGGCGGCAGTCAGGACAGGCTACTATGTTTGACCTGTGGGGGGCAACCATGTCTGTTCCTCTACCTAGCCTTGATATGGTAACCGCTGATATCTCTCTCAATGAGAAGTTAGCTTGGGAAAAAGAGTTACTGGGAACCTATTTATCTGAACATCCTTTTAGTCCATTTGCCCAGAAGGCGGCCTCGGAGAATACCGCACTTTGCGGTCAGGTTGATACTGAAATGGAGGGACAGACTGTAAGGGTCGCCGGTATAGTAGCCTCGCTTCGTAGTTTGTTTACCAGGGATGGGCAGCCCTCTTTGAGTGCTGTGCTGGAGGACCTGGATGGCAAGGTTGGTGTTATGGTTTGGCCTAGAGTCTACACCAGCACTAAAGAGCTGTGGCAGGAAGGTAATATTCTGCTTGTTGAGGGCAAGGTGAAGGTAAGAGGTGATCGGGTACAGCTAAACTGTGATCGTGTTCGCCACTATCCTCTGGAGCCAGTCGGGAGTGAAGAAACGATTCCTGTTCAGCCGGATGAGGCGTTATCCGTTGTTGAGGAAACCGCAACTAAGCCGGCACCTGCCGAAAGCCGTCGGCTGATAATCAGCATCAGCCAGACCAGTGATGAGACTGGTGATATAGCTCTACTTCGTCGGTTGGTTGACACTTTAAGACAGTTCTCGGGACCTGATACAGTGGACTTGTATGTCGCAAGCGATGATAAGATTTTCAAGCTTAAGCTGCCCAATATAACTACCAACTATTGCACCGAGCTTCATGAACAATTGGTAAAACTTTTAGGAGAAGACAGGATTATGCTGGCTGCAACTTGACAGGATATTTTCGATTACCTCTTCTATACCTTGTCTTCGCTTCAGAGATAAAAAGATCCGCAGGTTCTTATGCCTAATAGTTAAGCGTAAGATCATTTTTAAAAAAGGAATGTTCATAACTGATCAGTTATTGCGGGGTGGTAAAGAGCCTTTTCTCAAAATCCATCAGGCTAAAATAATATTCCTGTGTTCCATAGCACTCAACAGCGAAAGATGCACATACGCTTCCCATTTCTGCACTCTGTTTAATATTCAAGTTTTGAATCAAACCCTTAATTAATCCTGCTCTGTAGGCGTCACCAGCACCTGTCGGGTCAACAATTTCCTTTGGTTTGGCAGCGGGGATATCTATTTCACAATCTGGCGTACACACAAGAGAACCAAACTCTCCTAATGTAGTAATGATAATATTGGTCTGTTGAAGTAGTTTCTTCTTGTCTAATCCTGTTTTATTAATAATCAATTCTAACTCATAGTCATTTGAAATCATAATCTTAGAGCCGTCTATACATTTAATAAGGTCTGAACTACTCCACATTGGCAGTGACTGGCCAGGGTCAAAAATGTAGTCAATACCCTTAGACTTGTACATAGCAGAGCAATTCATCATATCTTCCAGATTACCTGGGGCAATGATAGCGATACTTTTCCTGGGGCTGATCTCACCAAAATCGAAGGAGGAAACGAATTTCATAGCACCAGGGTTGAATCCTGTGATCTGGTTATCGGCTTGGTCGGTTGTGATGTAAGCGCCAGCAGTTAGTTCCTGCTCGATAATCCTGATGCCATCATGTGAAATATTATTTTTCGTCAGCCAATCGAAGTAGTTATGATAATCTCGACCAATAGTAGCTAAGATTAAAGGCTTTTCACCTAAAAGAGAAAGGCCATAAGCAATATTACCAGCAGTACCACCAAATTTCTCTGTCAGATTGTTAACGGTAAAACTTACATTTAAAACATGTATTTTATCTGGTAGGATGTGATCAGAGAAGCGTCCCTGAAAGTCCATAATTCTATCATACGCCAGTGAACCGGAAACTAAAATATTCATTGATAAATTAAACCACCTCAAGATTTTGTGTAGCTATGATATTTATCCTGTCGTGGATGCTCAATGCTGTAGATGTGGAGTCAAAAATTCCCGACTCATCATAGATATAACCCTTTTTAATTATGCAGACAAGCCAACCTAGCACACCTGGACTAATACTACAATTATGACGCAAGATATGACAGCACCGATTGAACCGAAAAACAACATTCGGGTGGTCTCTTTTTCTTTTTTCATCTATTTGGTAGGCAAAAACCTCTCCTCTCCTCATTGCAAGAAACCCAATATCTCTTGTCTTGATACTTTATTCTGAGTTTCTTATTGAGCCAGCCTTTACTGGTGAATATTTCAATAGGTTTGTACAACACACCATAAAGGCTTTGTTCCTGTACATACGGGTGGTATTCATTCATTTGATAATTTTTACACGGATATGGGTAGATGTCAATTTTGTGCGAGGTATCGATCTGTATATAGAGGAAGATATAGATTACAATAAATATATCCAGAAAATGAAGAATCAGATAGAGGAGATTTTACCAGGTCCTCTTGAGACGGAAACGATTAGATAGCAAGCCGCAGCCGTTATTATCATTCTTCAAGTTCTTTAATCAGTAATAAGATATCACCCCAGCCGTAAACGAATTTGCAGTTTTTGGTAATGTCGTTTGAATTATTCCAAGGTTGATCAAATAGAATTGTATGTGTACCGGCTTCTGCAATTGAATAGGTTTCTTCTATGAAATCCTTTACAAACACATCAAATGTTGGGGGCGTCCGATAATTGCGTTTACCGTTACTGCCCTACACTTAAGCCGAAGCTATGATTTTGCTAGTAGACCGAACAAAACGCGTTGTAACTAGTTGGTACTCTATGTATAAAACAGGTTTTGAGCGATTGATGTAAAAATTCTAAATTGAACGTAATATAACCTATTAGGACACCATATGTCAGACTTGAAAACCGTTGTCGCCACAAGACGACCGTGGGTTCGAATCCCCCCTTCTCCACTATCATGAGACTAGAACGTCAGTAACTCTTATTTAAAGAGTGATACACTTTCGTAATCTGCTATAATAATGCCATGGGAAGATATAGATTAGAAACAAACCGCAAGGAGGTGCCACTAGAGCCCACTACAATTGAATAAGAATAACTGAAAAAAGGAGAAGAGTATGATATTACTGCTAATCGTGGGGTGCCTCACTCTGATATTTGGGTTGATATCTCGTGGGCCTTCAGTAAGTCACGAGACCAGGAGATACAGCAAACATATAATAGTAGGAGGCGTAGTAATACTAGCCGTCAGTATTGTTCTAGGTCTAGTAGCTACAGTACCTGCCGGTCATAAAGGAGTGGTTGTCCGATTTAGCGCCGTCACTGGAAGAATTATGGACGAAGGTCTTAACATCAAGATGCCCTTTATAGACGAAGTCAAGAATGTGAGCGTGCAGAGCTTCAAACATGAGGTTCCAGCATCGTCCGCCTCTGTGGACTTACAGGATGTGGCCACAACTATTGCTATCAATTATCATATAAATGCACTTCACGTTGACGAAGTCTATCGAACTCTAGGTCATACTGACATCCGGGACTATGTTACCAGATTCGCTGACCCAGCAATACAAGAAACGGTTAAGAAGGTTACTGCCCAGTATCTGGCTGAAGACCTTATTCTAAAAAGAGATGAGGTCAAACGAGAAATAGGCCTCGCCTTAACTGCTTGGCTACAAGATAGGTGGATAGTGACCGAAATTGTCAGTATAACAGACTTCAAGTTTTCTGATGTATTTACTGCTTCCATTGAACAAAAGGTGGCAGCAGTTCAGGCAGTCCTAGAAGCTACGAATACTTTGGAAAGAGTGAAGGTTGAGGCAGCACAGCGTGAAGCCCAAGCTATTGGTGAAGCGAATGCTAGAATTGCTCAGGCAGAAGGAGAAGCACAGTTTATCGAGATAGTAACTGCAGCCCAGATAGCAGCGAATGAAGCTATTGAGGAGAGTCTATCTCCAGAGGTTCTACAATATATTTTAATTGATCGGCTGGGTGAAGACATCGAGATTATCGTTATACCTGGAGGCCAAGGACTGGACTTAATATTGCCGGAACTACCAGAATAACTGCTATTCTATAATCCCAAAACTGAAACTCGAGGAAATCAACCAGTATCTTAATCCTGGAGTAGATCTCTAACTGAGAAGGTCAAGGGTTAGGTATGGTTATCTCTCGGCGTCTTACTCGAAGCAAAGCGCCTCCATTGTGGAAATAAAAAGTCAAGCGTTATCCTTTTAAGCTCAGCTAACTGAGAATATACATGAATCTTCTATCAGAGTCTGGGGCTTTCAGGCTTGACGTTACATATTGTGGCGGGAGCGGACATTATTAGCTCCGCTCATAATGGGTTCATCAATATAGACGTCGCCATTTCTGATTTTCAGGTTATAGCCGCAATCAGGATTAGTACAAACCCACGCTTTATAATGGATAGACGATCCTTGAGAGCCAAAATCGGACAAGGGCACCAGATCTCCTTTGGCACACTTGCAGCATTTAGGGAAACTAGATTGTTCCACGAGGTCCACCTCCCAGCCAGAATTTAATGAAAGTATACAATAATTTAAAGATCGGTGCAAGGGCTTGTGGGTTTAAGTTCTTAGATTGCTATGAGCCTAAGGTAATGGGGTTTTACCCAGCCCGGCGGAGCTTAATTGGCTGTAGCGGGCACCTTCTCTATTTAGCTGGCTCCTCATCAGGCTGATAGTCTCCACCCTAATCGTGTAATTTTTCTCAGGCTTAATGTTGGTAATAAGCTGAGCCGTCTTGTAACGTTCATCCGCTGATGTCTGAGGGCGCAGGCGGGCTAAGGTCAGATGGGCTCTAAAGGTTCGTGTTTCGGGAGCAAAGCCCAGGCGGGTAAGGCCAGATTCAATTTGTTTATGGAGTTGGCCCAGTTTATTCAGCTCGCCACCAAGTCCTAACCAGACTATCTGAACCTGTTTCAGATTGGGGAAGACATCTAAGCTTTGGGTTTTAAGCTGAAAGGGGGGGATTTTCTGGGCGGCCTCAGCCATTACTCGGCTTATTTCATTAATCCTATCTACAGGAACATCGCCCAGAAACCTCAGTGTCAGGTGAATACCATTCGGGTCGGTCCACTTTATCCAGGGCTTGTTACTCGTTTTGAGTCTTATCTGGAGTTTAGCAAGCCCCAGCCTTAGTTCAGCGGGCAGTGAAATTGCAATAAAAGAGCGGACTGTCTTCATAGCTCACTTAATAACCATCTGGGACCATCTGCCAGTCCTTCAGTTCTTTATATTCTTCGCTGGGAACTTTCCTTTTGATCCCTTCCCTTATCAAGGGAGGATGGGGAAAGAAAGAGGGGCTTCACTCCTTTTAGATGCCCTATTAAAACCAACTTCTTCAGAGGAAGGAACGATTATGTATAGATGTTTACCTCTTCCAATCCTTTACTAAACAGCCTTGTCCATAATACCCAGTAATTTCTGGGCATTATCAGCTAGGATTAGATTTTTTGTTTCTCTGGGTATGTTAAGAGAGGTGACCTCTTCCAGTGCCCGCCTCTGTTCCGCTAGCGGATAGTCACTACCGAATAGAATCCGTTCGGCGCCGACAAGTTGGACTACCTGCTCATATATCTGAGGGCGGTATAGAAGTGGTGAAGCTGCGGTATCAAAAAAGACATTTTTCATTGCCTTATTTACTTCAGGCATCAAGGCATAAAAGGGTAGTCCGCCACCCCAATGGGCTAGGATTATGATTAAATCAGGGTAGTTGCTAATAAAAGGGTAGAGTACCTCTGGGGTGAGCACTCCCTTACCAGGATAGCTACGACCTATCGGCTCAGAGGCATGGCTGAGAAGCATTAGTTTATGCTTCATTACCGCATTTATAAAGGGCTTCATTACCTCTTCATCCCTAGGGTCAAATAGTTGCATGTCCGGTCTTATTTCACCGACACCCCTTATTCCCTCTTTTGCACAGCGCTCAATCTCATCTATGGCAGCCTCATATGATTGCGGCTGGACGCTACAGAAGCCTATCAATCGGTCAGGGAAACGGGCCATGGACTCTAGGATATAGTCGTTGGTCTCAACACATAGCTCGTGGGTAATCCAGCCGATATTTAGTATAACCGAGATATCTATCCCGGATTCATCCATACTGGCAATGAGTTCATCGGCGGTGATTAGTCTGGAGTCCTTTTTAGAGTAAAGGATGGCGAAACAGGGGTCGCTATCAATATACTTATTGCGGTTTTTCTTTATTTGCGGTGAGAATACATGGGTATGAAAATCAATAATCATAACCGGATTATAGCAGAAGCTCTCAGACGGCTTCAAGCTAAATTGTTGCCTGATACTATGGCCAAAAGAGGGCAGTTCGCTCTTGGGTTACTGCTATTACTTTGACTCTTCTCCAGTTGGAGTTTTTACTTCTGTTGCCACCCCAGCCTCAACCTCCGCCTCGACCTCTTCAGCAACAACCTCTATCTTTTCTACTTGCACTTTGCTAACCTTAACCACTAGTTGGTCATGGTTAGTGGTAATAATAACACCCGGGTCGAGAACAATATCACTGACATGGATTGCTTTATTCACCTCTTTGAGAGGACTCAAGTCAATCTCTATCTGGGGTGGCAGTTTATCTGGTAGGCACTCAACACCAAGGTGAGTGATAGGTTGGGTCAATATACGCCCCTTTTCTTTCAAGGCTGGGGCTTCACCAACCAGGACAATGGGAATATCAGCTGTTATTTTCTCTTCCTTTTTTACCTGATAGAAGTCAACGTGTAGCAGTTGCCCATCAAGTGTATCTCTCTGGATTTTACGAATGAACACACTCCTAGATTGTTTTTCTGCCTCAATTTGAAGTTTAATAAGCCGGCTCATTCCTGCCTTGGCGATAATATGCCCAAGCTCGATAGTATCACACTGCAGTGCCAGCGATTCAATGTTATGTCCGAAGAGATGGGTGGGGGTGATACCATTGCGGCGCAAGAATCTGGTCTTCTTACCCAATTTGTCTCTTTTGGCAACCGGCAAAGTTAAATCTTTCACTTATTTTCTCCTCCTATCATTCTTATTTAAGCAGAGGGAGCGGCAAAAATCAATTAGACGAGCCCCCAGTCTCTGTAGCTCTGCTTAATTGCTGCCTTGTATTCTGGCGAAGGATCTGATTCTTCCGATTGGTCGCGCATAATATAGGTTATGACTTCTACCGGATCGTCGGTATCCCGGTAAACGGTAACTTTCAATTTATCATAGGTATAAGGGTAGCCTTCATATTTATCCAGTCGTCTCGAATCCCGGTCAGAGATTTCGTAAATACCTCCCAGGACACACTCACCTCTAAATGGCTTGATACTAGCGGTACTACTTCGCCGTAGCCTGGACCAGCCGGCAAATACAAGCTTGTAGTTATGGAGGGTGGCTGTAAGCCTAGGTTTACTCTCGGGGCAGCGCTCTAACATCTGTTGGCGACTTAAATTACTGCCATAGGCGAAGTAGTACATGGTTTTACCTGATCGTCCTTTTCTATCATGGTATTTCATTATACATCTTTCTGGTTGATGTATCCAAGAGGTGACAAGCCGCTATCCTTACAATTTTGGTGTAGCTGTTGACATCGAAGATAGAATAGGTTATTCTTGCTGACAAAAAGGGAGGAAATCAATGCAAGGTTATTGTATGAAATGTCGTACCAAGCAAGAAATGAAGGATACCAAGGCGATAACCATGAAAAATGGTCGGCCGGCAACACAGGGGATTTGTCCTGTGTGTTGCACCAAGATGTTTAAAATAGGCAAGTGCTAAAGTTGCACTTCGGCTGTTAGATTAAAGAGGCTGGCAAATATCCAGCCTCTTTTTAATATAAAATGGGAAGTTTCAGGCCAAAAGAAGATTGACAATAATTACCAAGATGTTTATAGTGGGTACCGGCCGGGATACTCTGGCAATAGTATATCGGTGCACATTGGGGACTGGTAACAATGAGGGCACATGATGAGTCAATTGAGATTGAACATCTGACAAGGCTGAATGAATATGGTCTCGATGACCTTTTTATTTGCTGTGCCAGTTTTGAGGACAGGTGTCTTGAGAGCGCACTAAAGATGGGTGTGGCCTTCCGGGTCAGATTTAGTGTAATCTTTGTGATTGAAGAGCCTTTCTATAAGAAGCAAGTTGACACCAAATCATTTAAGTTGCAGGCTGAGCTGGGGAAAAGGACTTCGGAAGGTGTCTTCGTCATTAAATGCCAGAGGGACAACCCAATGGAAGGCATCTCTCAGCTGAAAAGTATCTGGGATCGGTGTAAACCCAAAGACCTTGAAGACCCTTCTATTACTATTGACATTAGCGGCTTTACCAAAATCTACTTACTAGAGCTTCTTTATTACCTTGTTGCTGAACTAAATCTGGGAATTCCTCGTATTCTGCACACAACACAGACATACGCACCAACCAAACTTACCCGGGGGGTTGAACAGATTTCTACGGTGCCCAACTTTTTTGGAATTATCTCTGTTGAAAAGCAGACCCTTCTTGTCTTGTTTCTGGGCTTTGAGCCGGAACGCTCCTTGGCAGTGTGGAAACACTTTAATCCCTCAAAGACAATTGCTTTAGTAACTAATCCTCCACGCTATGGTAATTCTGATTACTTAGAATATGCTCGGAAAAATAACTCCTACTTGTTGTCACAGCCTTCTGTAGAAGTGAGAGATGTGCCGGCTGATGACCCGTATGCCACCAGGGGTGTGCTTGAGACTATTTATAATGAGAAAAGGGGTTCATTCAATATGATAGTTGGCCCTTTTGGCACAAAATCGCAGACTGTGGGCCTCTTTCTCTTTTGCCTGGAGTACCCTAAGGTTCAAGTGGTTTATTCCTTTCCGGCCAATTATACGAGGTCTTATCTCAAGCGTAAGCCGGGCAGCACTTTATTACTACCTCTGGCTCCGATGGTCAAAGTTTAGCCCAGCAGAAATAGAGCTGATAAGCTAGCTTTGGGTCAGAAATATCTTTTAGGTCTTGACATTGGAGGCAGGATAGGTTATTCTTGCTGACAAACAAAAATGGAGGAGATCAATGCAAGGTTATTGTATGAAATGTCGTACCAAGCAAGAAATGAAGGATACCAAGGCGATAACCATGAAAAATGGTCGGCCGGCAACACAGGGGGTTTGTCCTGTATGTTGCACCAAGATGTTTAAAATAGGTAAGTGCTAAAACCTATACTACAGGATTACAGGATTACTGATTTTCAGAGCGGTGGGATATTTACTGGCTAAGAAAGCCCAACTTTTTTGGCAGAGATGGTGCCCTTTAGGCAGGAGATATCGTTAGCTTGTGCTAGTGTTCAGGGAAAGTACACCCTGTATGGGTGATGTTATAATTTATCTGTCTGGTGGAGCAGCGTCCTAGCTGCTTTGGTATTGAACTAATAAATTCAGGCCGAGCGTATCAGATTTCGTCTTGTCCTAAGGAAGTGAGTAAAGCCTATGAGGCAGGGCAGGCCGATACTATAGGCAACGAGAAGACCAGAAACTCCCAGCCACCAGCACGCCAGCACCAGGGGCATAAACAGAACAGCACTGGCCTTGATTACGTTCCTGGTTTTAAACAGTACTGCAACAGCTATGCTGCCCACCAGCAGCATTGGTTGAGTTATTAATACCAGCAGCACACCAATTGTAGCGCTCTCGCCCCGGCCACCTTTGAAACCAAGGAAAACGGGCCAGTTATGGCCGATAACTACAGCACTACCAGCTAGTAAAATTACTACTTGATGGGTATTGGTTGCTTGGGCAATAAGAATAGCCATTGCCCCTTTGCTGGCATCAACGATGCCCACGACAACCCCTATTTTAGCCCCTAATTCACGGAAAGCATTCTGTGCACCCATGTTACCATCGCCTAACTGCCGAATATCTCTGCCTTTGGTAAGACGTCCGGCGATATAGGCAGTAGGGATACAACCGAGTAAGTAACCTAGAGCTACTATCAGCCAGGGCATAATAATCTTCTTAAGTTTGGTGCCGGGGGTGGGACTCGAACCCACAAGGACTAGGTCCGACGGATTTTAAGTCCGTTGCGTCTACCAATTCCGCCACCCCGGCTGCGGTAGATGCTGTTTGCCTCTTTGCTCGTTCGATGATCTTAGCTATAGGGTGTATCTCTTTATGTTATCTATTCTCTTATATTTAATGGCTTCTTTGAATATTGTCAGATTCACCTGCTCCGCCATCTTAGCTAGTTTGATGACATCTTTGTCGTAATTCTGCCTTGAAGTGTGCACCTTACTGCCTAAGTAGACCTCAGCAATGTGGCAGTTCTTCATGGCTGCCTCTATTAAGAACCAGATGTCTATACCCCAACCGGCAGGGCAATTACGATTCTTAACAAGAGTCTCAAAAAGATCAGCGGTAGCGCATATTTCGCCGCTTAAGGGCTGGTTAAAATGAGCAATCTCGGGGAATAAAATCCATGATAGTGGTCTTGCTATGAGTTTGGTTACAGCGCCATCATACGCAGCCCTTCTGTAAAATCCTCGGGACATATCGCATTCTTTTTCAACAACAGGGTCGACCAGTAAGTCAACCCACTCCGGCGTTAAGTTAGTTATATCGGCGTCCAGAAAGACAATAATATCTGCCCCCTGCTTTATGGCCTTCTTTATACCGTCCTTCATGGCTATACCTTTGGCCGGGTATATACCTTTACTTTGCTTTATGACTGTTGCACCGGCACGGAGAGATTCATTTCTGGTTGTATCTGCAGAATTGCCGTCCACGACCAGTACCTCGGGTTTATATTTGCTTTGCTTGACTACTTCAATGCATTTGGCTATTGTGTCGGCTTCGTTTCTGGCTGGAAACACAACTACTATCTTCATTATTGCTTCCTCATGTGCTAACTATTAAGACTAAGCTTTGTTGCGTTTGCTGATTTTCCGCGACTGGCACAAGTGATGTTATTTTACTCCCTTTGCGTAAGGGGTTCAATAAAAATTCTGGAGGCGACGACCGGATTCGAACCGGTGAATGGGGGTTTTGCAAACCCCTGCCTTACCACTTGGCTACGTCGCCATTAAACCTTGCAAGAGTATCTGGTTGCTGCAGACTCTTATTCTCCAATTGGAGCGGAAGACGAGATTCGAACTCGCGACCTCCTCCTTGGCAAGGAGGCGTTCTACCGCTGAACTACTTCCGCCTGGTGCCGGGGGGGAGATTTGAACTCCCACGAGCTTAAAGCTCACTAGCCCCTCAAGCTAGCGCGTCTACCAATTCCGCCACCTCGGCTATAAAACCTGGCAGGAGTGGGAGGACTCGAACCCCCGACCGGCGGTTTTGGAGACCGCTGCTCTTCCAACTGAGCTACACTCCTCTAAAGCTAAATTCTAGTTATACACCCCCTGTTTGGGCAAAACTGGCGTTAATTTGGCGGTATTTTTTTTTAGATACTCCATTTACCCCTGTCGGCAGCACCTCGTCCAGTAACACCATAGCATCGCTTTACATGCCCTCAATTATATGTGAATAAATGTCCATTGTAAAGGCTACGGAGCTGTGAGAATTGGCAGGATTGTATGGTGTAGATTTATGGGTATGCTATACTCAAAAAACGGAAGCCTCTGACCGCATCTCACTTCGATGGGTTCTTCAAATTACTGCCGGGGCGAGAAGAAAGTGAAAATAGTTGGACGATCACACGGGCAGAGATAGAAGCAAAGAACTATGACCTTAAGGCAGTCAACCCAAACAGGAAAGAAGAGGTCGATACCCGTACTCCAGAAGAGCTCCTAGACATCATCGAGAAGAAAGGTGGTGAGATTCAGGAAGCACTGGCAACGCTGAGGGAATATAGTATTGACCATTTATAATAGAAATTATTGGAGGGTACATGAATACAGAAGATTATCTTCGAAGTATGGTTACGCGCTTCAGAGTAATATTAGACGCGCATAATATGCATTTAGAGAGTTTTAACCGACATGAAGCTCAACTGGAACACTGGTTAAAAGGTGAATTACTACCATTTTTAGACAGTGAGGTCAATGGCAGATTGAAGAAAATCGCTACAGAAGTCCGGCCAGACCCAAAAGGTAGAGGTAGAGTAGATTTACAATTACTTATTCCTGATGGTAGTACTGGTGTAGAAGTTTGGATTGAGTTAAAACATCTCCACATTGGTTTACAGAAAGGGGAGTCTTACAAAGCCAGCGATTATTTTAGCGATAAATCCAGTACCATTTACAAGGATGTTGTTAAGCTCAACAAGATTAAACCAAGCGGTGATAAATATATATTAATCTTGTGTACGAAAAACCCTGACTCAGAGGGTAATGGCAACTGGTCGGAAAGCGTGGATACACTTAACCAAATGCTACAGGAGTTCTGTCCACCTTTACGGGTTAGCTCACTTACAGACCCGTCTGGTTTCCCGCAGACCTATTTTCTCGGTCTTTTAAAGGTTACTTGCAAGTAAGAGAAGGCTAACTATTATGGACATAACAAACGATATACAGAGGAAGTATGACGAT